>CAMLEL010000125.1 GCA_946478935.1 uncultured Armatimonadota bacterium | reverse complement strand
GAACATGTCCAAGACCAGCTCACGCTGCTGCATGATGTAGAAAAACGGAGTCATCGCTCCCAAGTCCAGCGCGTGGGTCCCCAGCCAAACGCAGTGCGAGGCGATGCGGCTCAATTCCGTGAGGATGACCCGGAGATACTGGGCGCGCTTGGGAATCTCGCATCCCAACAGCTTCTCAACCGCCAAGGCATGGGCCAAGTTGTTTCCGTTCGCATTCAGGTAATCCATGCGATCGGTCATGACCACGCATTTGTGATACTGCTGGTACTCGGCTTCCTTTTCCATGCCCGTGTGCAAGTAGCCGATAACGCACTTGCACTTGACAATCACTTCGCCTTCAAGTTCGCAAATCACACGAAGCACGCCGTGGGTCGATGGGTGTTGAGGACCCATGTTCACGACCATCGTGTTTTCTCCAGTCTTCTGGAAAATGGTCTCGGTCGAGGGCATGAAGGCTTGTTGAGACATCGGTCTTGTGAAGATACCCCTAACGGCCAGACAGGGCCAGCAAGATCACGATGGAGAGGGGCCAGCGCCGGCGGCAACGCCAGTGCCCTTGAGGTTGACTGTCTTCAGGATCAGCTTCCCATTTTTTCGATAGGCAAAAGCGCCCCAAACTTGCAAAGGACCCCCATCGATGCTTTGGGAGTCGAGTTTGGGAATGGAAACTTTGGTGGAGCTTTCCGTTAGATTAACGGTTTCAGAGTTCATCGGTCCAACGGAGACATCCTTGCCCGCGATAGAAAACGGAATCGTCTCCTTTGTGAGGTTGATCAGGTCTACCTTCAATGCTCCGGCCATGCTCAATGGGCTGCCGGAACTGAACGAATTGATATTCTTGCCATCGAAGATGATCGTCGTAAACGATTCCTGTTCGGTCTTGAACTTGCCCGAGGTCTTCTTGCCACCCGTCACAACATCGATACTGAATTCTTTGTCGGGGCTTAACGGCCTGGCTCCAGTCATTACCTGGGGCTCAATGATCTCATCCTTGTAAAGGGAAGCAAACGACGCCGATACTGCAGAGTCGGTCAAGTTGACGATGCGGGCAAAGGCAGGCTTGCCCCGGACGGGACTGGCGGGAGCACTGGCCACTTCCGACTGGGATGAGCAACCGAAAAGGCAAGATGCGACAATCGCGGTGAGACAAACCTGCTTGAAGATCATCGGTGACTAGTCGTTGGCCTGAGTTGGGCCCGCGCCGGCTTCCTTCTTGACATCTGCGTCTTTGGCTGCGTCAATTGCCGGACCCTTGTCCGCATCTGATTCGCCCGAGCAGCCGAAAGCTGCCAACGCAATGAAAACTGCGAGTGAGAGAGAGAGGATTTTTTTCATTTTAAATTGCAGGTATGGCAACTGGACGACGATCATCCAGTTGCCAATGAGTAGACGTAAGCGGTGAGCTTACTGAGGCTTGCCGGGGTAGAAGACGCAGTCTTCCCACTTGGGCGTGCCAAATCCGCATCCCCATCGGGACGACGGGACGCCAGCGGCGGATCCCCAAACGAACGGGTTGTTGTAGTAGTCCCGAGTTGGGTTCGCACTGTCCGTGCTGAACTTGATGTTTCGGAACTTGGCGCTCGTGTCAGTGTGCACGAAGTGCATACCGTTGCCGTAGGAGTACGCGGAGATTCCGGTATCCCAGAACCAGACGAAGTTGAATCCGCCTGCCGCAACCGCATTGCTGGCGACGGTGCATCCCGGTCCAGAGCTGGTGCAGTTCAGAGCTGGGTTCGTCAAAGCTCGACCCACGACGCTGTGCTTACCGTTCATTGCGCTGAACGAAGGCACGCGGGAAGGAAGCTCGATCGCCGTACCGCTCCAAGCATGAAGCAGGCCGTTCATCGAGAGACCAACGTTGGTTGGGGTGAGTCCGGGAGTTCGTGCACCGGTGTACCAGTTGTTGTCAACGGGCAGACCATTCTGAGCATACATGTCCTTGTTCTTGATGTAGGGCATCAAGGAGTTGGCCCAGTGGAGGCCATCCTCGGACTTGCGCGGTTCGATGTCGCGAACGCCGTCAGCGCGCCAGCCATTCGGAACGCTGGTCGTGAAGTTCCAGCGCCAGTTCTGAGCAGCGCCGTCGAAGGAGTAGGCAAGCGGGTACATGTCGTCGTGATCGGCCATGTAAACGGCGGAGGCCGTTCCCAATTGCTTAAAGTTGGAAAGGGTCGAAGTCTTCTTGGCCGATTCCTTCGCTTGAGCGAAGACGGGGAAGAGAATGGCAGCTAGGATTGCAATAATGGCAATAACTACAAGCAGTTCGATGAGCGTAAAGGCTCGCTTCATTTGGCTATCTCCTATGATAGATGGATAAACGTATTGCACAACGCAAATGAGCGTTGTGCGGATATGACCCGTTCAGGATACACGAAGTTCCATCGTGTGCCAAATATTTTTTGCACATATTTGCACCCATTGAGCAATAATATTGCTCAATGGGCTTTCTTTACGGATGATCGGTTTACCCGGGTTGGGCAGCCGCTCCAGCGGCATTGCCAGCGCCGGGCGCGGAAGCTCCGGGCGGTGGGCCCAGAGGAGGATCACCTTTCAGATCGGGTGGATCGCTGGCCGAGCTTACGTCCTTGCTGCATCCAGCAATGGCCATACAGCCCAAACAAGCCAGAAGGATCAACAGTCGATTTAGCATCGTTATCAGAATCCTCCCTGGGGCCACATACTTGTGATGACCCAGACTCCCGAGGGGAGTTGTGCGATCTTCATCGCTCCTCCGCGATAGTTCATCGCTTTGGCGTGTCCATCGGCATAAACCGAGGTGCTGATGCCGTTCACGATGCCAAACGCCATTCCGTCGCACAAGTTGGGAGTACAAGTTCCATCCGGCGACTGGGGCTTGGGCGCCTTACGAGCGTGCGGGCCAGCCATTACGGCCGTGCCAAGTCCTTGAACTTGATAGTTCGAAGGAGTCCACTGGGCGCCATAGGTCAGAATCCCATCCAGGCCGAAGCCGCCCATCCAAAGATCCCACATCCCGCCTTCAGCGGCCATGATCGTCGAAGCGACCTGGTCCACCGACGTTTGGGTCAGCGACGGAGTCGACGCGTTGCAAACTGAGGTTGAAGGGTAGGAGAATCCGGTTCCAGTGCAGCTACCGCCCGAAGCCCCGATACCGAAGAGCCCGGTATATCGGCAAGCCTGGCTGTTGCAGACTCGTCGGGAGAATGAACCGAGTGCGGTCGTATTCTCCATGTAGTCTCGTGATCCGTGTGCCGTCAAATTTTGGTTGGCGGCTCGCGGAACGGCGCCGTAGTTCAACATCTGCTGCCAGTTCTTGAACGATGGATTACCGCGATTGTTCTTCGGGTGGAACATCATGTCCCAGTTCTTCATATACGGATAGCATTCCGTCTGCCAGGTCGAGATGCCAAAAATGGCAGTGTTGGTCGGTTCGCGACGTTGGACCAAGGGGAACACGTCGTCGTAGTCAGCCCCGTACATCATCACGGCCAGGCCGATCTGTTTGACGTTGCTGAGGTTCGAAGTATCTTTTGCTGCGGCCTTGGCCTGGGCGAAGACCGGGAACAAGATTGCAGCCAATATGGCGATGATGGCGATGACCACCAATAGTTCAATGAGCGTAAACGCTCGGGTTCGGCTATACAAAATCAACCTCCAAACGAGGAAATTAATCGCCTCAAATGAGGCGACAATCGTATTCTAACATTCTTTCAAGTAAATGCAAAGGATCATCTCTGAATAAAAAAGAAGGCTGGCCGAAATCGGCCAGCCTTCTTCAGTTTTGACGTGGAAGCGATTAGCCGCCCTGAGGATTCGGCGTGGGAACCGGAGCTCCCTGCATGCCGCTCTGGCCAGCCTTCGGCGCTTCACCACCGCCACCTGTGGTGGTCGGGGTCGTTGACGGAGCGTCGCCACCGGAGCATCCGATGAGGATGATGCTGGCGATTCCAACTACAGCAAACAGTTGTACGAGTTTTCGCATTTATTGAAGTCCGTAGTAGTGCTCTCGAGTGATGTCGGTGATCGCAACCGCCGACTGGTTCTGCGTGGGAATGCCGTTCGCACCCTTGGCGCCGTTGTAGGCAGTGCCCTCAGCAAGCGCGCCAGGAGTCTTGGCAGCCACGTGGCCGTCCGTGTAGGAAACGACCATCATGCGGTTGCCGCGGAGCGAACCGCCGCCGGTCCACGCGCCAGCCGCCTCAACGCCACCAACGAGGGTTGCATCGAAGGAACCAGCTCCCCATCCGCCGGCGCAGTAGTAGGTGTTGCCAGTTGCAGCGCAGTCAGGCGGATCAGCCGAAACGGTAAGGAAGTAGGTGTACGGGCCGAAGTACCAGTAGCCGTACCAGGAATTGGCGCTCGAAGTGGCGCTGTCAACCTGCTCCTTGGAGGAGTACTTCTGCGTCAAGAACACGGTGTCAGCCGGTCGGCTGATCGACGTGAACGATCGCGGAGTCAAAGTCGAACCACCTGCCGCATATGGGAAGGACACCGACTGAGCGAGATACGGGTTCATACCGTACTGAGGAGCGAGCACCAGGCTGGCCAGAGCGTTGAAGCCGGCAGGAGCCTTGGTACCAGCGCCAACCTGTGGGTCGACGGCGATATCACCGTTCTTGGTGTACGGATAGATCAGGTGGGACCACGGCTTGTAGCCACCGCCGCTAGCAGCGGAGAAGTAAACGAGCGCGTCGCTCGCGTTCCAAGCTGCGATTGCAGGGATGATGTCGTCGTAGTCAGCGCCGTACATGATCGCACCGAGCGTCAGCTGTTTGTTGTTCGAGATGGATGAGGCCTTCTTCGCGGAAGCCTTCGCCTGAGCGAAAACTGGGAAGAGGATCGCTGCCAAGATGGCAATGATTGCAATAACGACCAAAAGTTCGATTAGCGTAAATGCTTTTCGGCTATTCAATGTTTCCTCCATTGGAGATATGATTTCATCAGACGGTCGACACACAAGCGCGCCTTCTCGAGAGAAGGTGCTGGGTCGGTCGTCGTGTTCCGACTCGCTCTTAACCTAAAACCGCGTGCGCGATTTCGTCATGACAACCGGTCAAAGGGGCGGACAAACAAGCTTCCCGTTTTAACTCGGGAGGCTCCATTTAAGTTCCTGCTCGATTTCGACCGTAGGTCAGAGTGGTTGGCAAATGCAATGTCCAAAAGAACTGGACAATAATTAATAGACGCATTTTAACACGAAACGTTCGAAAATCCAAGACCTTTTTGCTTTTATCGGCCCGAGACGCCTTCCGAGCCGGTCTTGCCCTCAAAACTCTCACCCGCATGGGGCATGCTGACGTCTTCTACCGCCGGTCCCCGGTCGCCACGGTCGAACAGAACATCCTCGCCGCCCAGCGGATACTCTTTCCGCAAAGGATAGCCCGCCCAGTCATCTGGCAGCAAAAACCGTTCGCCACCTTCAAATTCATTCCCGGCGAAGTGCACGCCGAATAGATCGGCAATCTCCTTTTCGGGATACTCGGCGCCCAGGAAGACATCCTTCAGGGTGGGAATGCTCTGACCGTCATTCACGCCGACCTTGATGAAGAGCCGCGAGCTGTTGCGAGTCGAAAAGAGGTTGTACATCACTTCAAACCGTTCATCGAGGTCGCGTTCGTGATCCCATGCGCTGTAATCCACGCCCACGCATTCCACGAAGTAATCGTAAGCGAGTTCGGGATCCTCTTTAAGGAATGTGACAACGTCGACAATCTTCTCCCGGCTCACGCAAAGGTACGTTTCGTCGCGGAATACCTTGACGCGCGTAAGAACGTCCCCGAATCGTTCGCGTACTCGCGAAGCCTCCAGTCGTTCTTCACCGGCCATGAGGTTTGCCATTAGGCCGTTACTCCACTTGTCGGCACTCCGGCAGCTGGCAAACGTTCAACGTCTTGTGCCTCGGGCTCGGTTTCGGCAAGTTTGGCCGGATCCAGAGAGGTGGTTTCGTCCCAGTTGATTGCGCCAACGCGGATGACATAAAGATAACCCACGATGAACGTGAGCATATAAAGCGCGAACGACACAAAGCTGGTAACCAGGAACTGGGTGTCGCTGGACTTGAACACAGTCATCCATGGCCACAGGAACACGACTTCGATATCGAACAGGATAAAAACGATTGCAACCAGATAAAACTTGATCGGAAAGCGCTCTTTGGCGTCGCCAACCGGCGCAACACCGCATTCGTAAGGAGACTCCTTGTAAGGCGTGATCTTCTTTGGACCCAGCACCCAGCTCAATGTCACCATCGCGCCGCAGATGACGGCGGCCACTCCCACGAGCAGAAGAACTCCGATATATTCGGGTTGCATCGGGCGAATGATACCTGTCTGTGTGCCCGGTCAGCGGCTAAAATAGCCCATGCCCTTTTGCAACCTTATCCAGCCTTTGCTGGACCTGCGCGAGCTGGCGCCCAATGAAGCAAGAGAGCTTATGGAATGGCTGCTGGATGGGGAGGCTTCGGAGGCTCAGGTTGGGGCAATCCTCGTTGCCTTAAAGATAAAAGGCGTGACGCCGCGAGAACTCACGGCTTTTGCCCAAGCGCTCCGCAGCCGCGCGCGCACCCTATCCCTCGCGCCCGGCATCGTCGACACGTGCGGCACGGGTGGAGGCATCCCCAGTTTCAACCTGTCGACGGCCGCCGCATTCGTAGCCTCGGGCGCAGGCGTGCAAATTGCCAAGCATGGAAACCGGTCCGTGACCAGCAAATGCGGCAGCGCCGACGTGCTTGAGAGTTTGGGCGCAAAACTTCAAGATGATATGGGAAAACTTGAACGAATCTTCGCGGATTCGGGCATCGTGTTCATGTTTGCGCCCGTACATCATCCTGGAATGAGGCACGTCGGCAAGGCTCGCCGTGAGTTGGGCTTTCGCTCCGTATTCAATCAGCTTGGTCCGTTGGCCAATCCGGCCGGAGCTCGGCGGCAAATGATCGGCGTCTACGATTCCGCTTTGGTTGAGCCCATGGCTCAAGCTCTCT
>CAMLEL010000124.1 GCA_946478935.1 uncultured Armatimonadota bacterium | reverse complement strand
AGCAAAAACCGCCTCAATCTGGATGATCCGGGCATGGGACTCATGTTCAGCAAGCTCATTGAGCGTCATAAGTCCAGGCAGCGCCACTTTGTCAATCTCTTCGCTACTTGCAAGGACATCGCCAAACCCTCGAACGGCCGTCAGGCCAATCAATGCCGACAACGCCAAGCACACGCCAAACCCGAATCCAAGTTTGCCCAAGATGGGCAAATTACGAAACCATCGCATTCAAAAAACCTCCGGCGGTACGTCACCACCCAAGAGGCATCTTCGGCATCCAGGCAGATTTGCTTAGGATTCGGGCGAAAATTTACCGAAAGTCGACAAGCCCGGGCCCTGCTATCCGAGTCGGTAAACTCCGCACTTCGATGTCCAACTTCGTCGCGAGCGTCGGCATGGAAGTCCATGCCGAGCTGAATACCAAGTCGAAAATGTTCTGCCGGTGCCCTGTCGCATTCGGTGGGGAGCCGAATACGCGCACTTGTCCGGTTTGTCTTGGACTACCCGGGACGTTGCCAGTGCCCAATCAGAATGCGATCGAATTGGTCCTGAAAACCGCGCTTGCGCTGAACTGCAAGATCGCGATGCACAGCATCTTTCACCGGAAGAACTACTTTTATCCAGACCTTCCCAAGGGCTATCAGGTCTCCCAATACGGTGAAACCAATCCGCTTGGTTTCGACGGTTCGATCGACATTCCCAGCAAGGATGGGAGTGTTAAAACCGTCAAGATCCGCCGCGTGCATCTGGAAGAGGACACCGGGAAGCTGATGCATTTGCCGAGCGGCGGCAGTGGGGTTGATTACAACCGCGCCGGCGTCCCGCTGATGGAAATCGTAACCGAGTTCCCTCCCGACATCACGAACCCGGACGAGGCCAAGGATTACCTGCAGCAGCTGAGGCAGACGCTGCTATATCTCGGCGTCTGCAACGGCAAGATGGAGGAAGGATCGTTGCGTTGCGAGCCCAACATCTCGGTGCGTCTCCAGGACAGCAGCCAGTACGGGACCAAAACCGAACTCAAGAACTTGAACTCGTTTCGCAGTGTGCAACTCGGCGTTCAGTTTGAAGTTCGACGCCAAATTGCAGTCATTGAACAGGGAGCCACGGTACAGCAGGAAACTCGCGGTTGGAACGAGGAGAAGCAGAGCAGCTACCTTATGCGAGTGAAGGAGGCGGAAAACGACTACCGGTACTTCCCCGATCCGGACCTGCTCCCCATGGTTTTCGAAGAGTTCTACATCGAGAGTCTTCGGGCTCAGCTTCCCGAGTTGCCCTTGGCGAAGTTCCGCCGCTATCAGAGTGACTTTGGCCTGAGCGCCCAGCACGCCGGTGTGATCTGCGACGATCTGGACAAGGCAAACTTCTTTGAGGCTGCAGTTGCGCTTGGCGGGGACCCTCAGGCCATCAACAACTGGCTCACCAGCGACTTTGCCAAGCTCCTGAATGATCAAGGCATCTCCGCAGCAGAAAGCAAAGTCGAACCAAGTCACTTGGTAGACCTAACGAAACTCATCCAAGCCGGCAAAATATCTGGCAAGACCGCCAAAGAAATCTTCTCGAAAGTCTTCGAGACAGGTCGAAGTCCGTCGGAATTGGTTCAGGAATCAGGGAGCACCCAGATCTCGGACGAAGGACTTATCCGTCAAAAGGTTTTGGAAGTGTTGGCGAACAATGCTGAAGTGGTCTCGAAGTACCGGGGCGGCCAAGCGAACGTTAAAGGCTTTCTCGTCGGTCAAGTAATGAAAGGAAGCGGCGGTCGCGCGAATCCTGAAATGGTGCAACGGATCGTCCTGGAAGAATTGGACAAATAATGCGTAAATTCATCGCGGCCATCATTGGAATCGGTTTTGCAGGGGCGGCCTTTGCCGGCCCTCAAGGGACTGGTTCGCGTGTGGACGCGATCTGGAACCATGCCGTCGATCGCCTGAACAGTCAAACGGACCTTTGGTTCGATGACGGTGACTTTCCGCGCGTCATCAATCTTTGTCGGATCATGTACGCGCTGTATCCAGATGATTTCGACATCGCCACCAACCTTGGCTGGATGCTGGAGAACGTCGAAAGCTGGGATGAAGCTTTGGCGGTGTACGTGAAGTATCGGACCGAGAACCCAAATGACCCTGACGCCGCTTGGCCCGAGGCGAACTTTTACTACATGAAGCGTGCGTATCAGAAGATTCCGCCAATCCTCGAGCCCACGATTCGGATGAGGACCAAGCCTCACGCGAACAATTATCGAACGCTGGCCCATGCCTACGAACGGATGAACTTGCTGCGCGACTCCAAACGGGTTTGGCAAATGTTGCTTGCGATTACCCCCAACGACGGGCCCGCCAAAAACAACCTGCAACGGGTTGAAAAGAAGATGCGAGGCATCGCTCCGGGCCGGTCTGACGGTTCGGGTTTAAGGTAATATAGGCGTCCGATTGGGGAGTTGCCCGAGTGGCCAATGGGAACAGACTGTAAATCTGTCGGCGAATGCCTTCGGAGGTTCGAATCCTCCACTCCCCACCACCAGAATCGGCCATTTTTGTGGTTGACAATCTGGATAGCTAAGCCTTCGTAGCTCAGCGGCAGAGCATTCCCTTGGTAAGGGAAAGGTCACGAGTTCAATTCTCGTCGAAGGCTCCAGTTCCTCCATTCCGCAGTCCACCTTTCGATTGCTGCGAACTTTGCGTTTGTGGCGCTTGGTTGAGGCTTTGAATCAGGTAAACCCGCGTGAAGTCTATGAAATTCCGCACAATTGCATGTTTTGCGTTCGCGGCGATCAGCGTCGGCGCAGCGTTCGCGCAAAAGAAACCCCTCGACGCAAGCGTGTACGATTCGTGGAGGACCGTCCAGGGCGCTCGCTTGTCAAATGATGGGAGTTGGCTCTCCTTCCGACTGGTCCCTCAAGAAGGCGACGCTGTTCAACAAATCCGCGCCTTGAGCGGGGGCAAGGATGCCACGATCGAGCGTGGCAATTTGCAACTCACCCATGACTCCAAGTTTGCTGTCGGAATGATTAGCCCGAAGCTCGCTGATACCAAGAAAGCGCAGCGGGAAAAGAAGAAGCCGGAAGACATGCCCAAGAGCTCCTTCGTGGCACTGAACTTGGAAACCGGCGAGAAGTTTGAAGTTGCCAACGTCCAGAGCTATACGATCGCACCCGAAGATTCGGGCTGGGTGCTCTACAAACCTGAACCGCCCAAACCACCGGCTCCCACTCCTGCTGCCAAGCCAGACGAAAAGAAACCCGAGGAGAAAAAGGACGAGCCAAAGAAGAAGTCGGATCATAAGCCTGGCGACACCTATGTCCTGCGGCACCTCGCATCCGGCAAAGAAGAGCGCATCGAGAATGTCGTCACCTCTCGGTGGTCCGAAGACGGCAACGTCTTGGTTTACGTGGTTAGCACAAAGGACGGAGCGGGCGATGGAATCATCTATTACGATTTGAAATCGGGCAAGAAGACAGATGTCGTGAAGGCGATGGGCAAGTATCCGAAGCTCGCCATCCACGATGATTCCAAGCGGGTTGTCTTTGTGACCGACAAAGACGACTACGCGGCAAAGAAGCCCCAGCTTGCCCTTTACGTCTTTGATCCCAAGAGCGGCGGCGCGAAACTCCTAGCCAAGAAAGGCACAACCGGGCTTCCCGCCGGTTGGGTCGTCTCGGAGCGCGGGTCACTGACGTTCTCCGAGAAAGGCGGACGGGTCATCTTTGCCACGGTGCCAGAGGCCGAGGAAGAGAAGAAGGACGAGACGCCGGAAGACGAGAAAGTCAGTGTCGACATTTGGAACTGGCAGGATGACTTGCTGCAGTCTCAACAGCTTTTGCAGGCCAACATCGAAAACAACCGCACCTATGATGCGATCGCGTTTCTGGACAGCGGCAGAATCCTTCAGGTAGAAAACGAGCAATTCCAAAGTGTGACGATCGCCGACCGTTTTGACGGCAACTTTGCCCTCAGTCGGGTCGACAAGCCTTATCGCAAGAGCCTGTCATGGCTCGGCCAGGCGCCCGGAGATATCTATCTCATCAATCTGCGCAATGGAACCTCCAAGAAGATTTTTGAGAAGTCAGAGACCAATTGGGGGCTTTCACCATCCGGAAAATATGCCGTCGCATATGACGAGAAAGCTCAGGTGTGGCTCACATACGATATTGCCACCGGCAAGTTGACTGAGATCTCCCGAGGAATCAAAGTCCCGATCTATGACGAACTGAATGACGTCCCAACCGGCGCAAATGCCTACGGAGCGGCTGGTTGGACGGAAAATGAGGACACGTTCTTCGTCTATGACCGATACGATCTATGGGCGGTGGATCCCACGGGGAAGAAAGCGCCGGTGAACTTCACCGACGGCTATGGCCGTGCAACCAAAACCACTCTGCGACGAATCAATCTCAATCCCGAAGAGCGGTTTGTCGACCCGTCGAAAGTTTCGTTGTTCTCGGCGATCCACGAGGATACGAAAGCGACTGGATACTTCAAGGACTCCATGGCCGACTATCCGGAGCGCCTCATTTACGGTGACAAGAAGTTCGCCGTCGTCGATCAGGCTGATAAGAATCCGCGGATCGTTTTCACACAATCGACCTTCACCGAGTTTCCAGACGTCTGGGTGTCCGATGACTTGAGCTTCGGATCGCCGAAACGGATGAGCGACGCGAATCCGCAGTTCAAAGATTATCTTTGGGGAACCGAGGAGTTGATCAGCTACACGTCGGCGGATGGAATTCCGCTCAAAGGAATGCTGTTCAAGCCGGAAAACATGACTCCGGGCAAGCGGTACCCAATGATCGCCTACTTCTACGAGCGCGATTCGGACACGTTCCATGCGTTCCGCAATCCAGCACCGAGTGCGAGCACGGTCAACATCCCCATGTACGTCAGCAACGGCTACGTGGTATTTGTTCCGGACATCCCGTACAAGATCGGCTATCCCGGTGAAAGCGCCATCAACGCGATTGTTCCGGGTTGCCAGGAGGTTATCCGACGTGGGTATGTCGATCCGCAGCGTGTTGGAATCCAGGGTCAAAGCTGGGGCGGCTACCAAGTCGCCTACATGATTACCGAGTCCAATATGTTTGCGGCAGCCTGCGCCGGAGCGCCGGTGAGCAATATGTTCAGCGCCTACGGTGGCATCCGATGGGGCTCGGGCCTTGTCCGGCAGATGCAATATGAGCACGGTCAGAGTCGAATTGACGGCACCCCCTGGAATTCTTTCCAGCGCTACTACGAGAACTCGCCCATCTTCTTTGCCGACAAGGTGAAGACACCGCTGCTGATCATGCACAACGACAAAGATGGAGCGGTGCCCTGGTGGCAGAGCATTGAGTATTTCACGGCCCTGCGGCGACTCGACAAGCCAGTCTGGATGGCGGTCTACAACAACGAGGACCACAACCTGGTCCAGCGAAAGAATCGCAAGGATTGGTCAATCCGCATGCAGCAATTCTTCGACCACTATCTCAAGGGCGCACCCATGCCCGTGTGGATGGCGGAAGGAGTTCCTGCCACGAAGAAGGGCAAGACATACGGATTCGAGATTCCGGAGCAAAAAGCCGCTGGAGGATCCGGCGGTTAGCTCAACGAAGTAGGATTCAATCGGGCTCCCGAGTCTCGGGGGCCTCTTTTTTTAGGCCGACTTTCTCGTAGCGATCACTGCCGCTCCGACGACCGCCAGGCCCAATACGAGCCATTTCAGAGTGAGCGAATGAATCACCAAAACAGAAATGCTAACACACACGGCCATCGTGCTGATGGCGATCACTTTGACGCGTGGAGAAATGGATCGGCTTTCTTCCCACTGTCTCAGGGTCGCGCCGAACAGAGGATGGTACAGTAGCCAACTCTCGAACTTAGGTGAGGACTTCTTGAATGCCCAAACGGCGCCCAAGAGAAAAACGGTAGAAGGCATGCCCGGAACGGCTGCGCCAATATAGCCAAGACCCACCAGAAGACATCCCAACGCCAGGAAAGGAAGACGTACGGCCAATGATTTTGTCTGTTCAGCCTGCATTGGGGCGGGTCACCAATTGGATTATCCGCAATTCTTCGAAGCGAGGTGTTGTCTGGACTGACGATCCCTGTTACGCTTCGTCTGCAAGCTGAGTCGTCGAAGCCTCAGCTGCCTTTGCCGCCGCTTCTTTTGCAGCTCGACGCCGCTCCTTGAGCGCTTCGAGTCCAATGATCGGAATCGTCGTGAGGATGATGCCCAGGATCACAAACTCTAGATTGTTCTTGACCCAAGGGATGTTGCCGAGGAAGTGTCCTGCAATGAGAAGGGACCAGACCCAAAATGCGCCTCCAAGGATGCTGATGGCCATAAACTTGGGATAATGCATCTTGCCCATTCCGGCAACAAACGGAGCAAACGTGCGCACAATCGCCACCCAGCGCGCCATGACCAGCGTTTTCGAGCCGTATTTGGCAAAGAACTGCTCGGTCTTCTGCAAATGGCTCCGATTGAAAATCTTGGAATCTTCCTTTGAAAAGAGCTTGGGGCCAATGGTTCGGCCAATCCAATAATTCAGATTGTCACCGGCGACTGCCGCGACATTCAGGCAAAGGCCCAAGAGGAAAAGGTTGAGCCCACCGCCTTCAACCGTGAAGATCCCAGCTGCGAATAGGAGAGAGTCTCCCGGCAAGAAGGGTGTTACCACGAAGCCGGTTTCGGCAAAGATAATCCCTGAAAGAATTCCATAAACCCAAGCTCCATGCTCGGCGATGAGTCCTTGGAGGTGCTTGTCGATGTGCAGAATAAAGTCTAACAGCGGAGTCCTCAGCGTTCAGAATCACATAACTATAGCCGCTTGGATATATCCAAATAGGACTCAGCCTCCGAGATTAACGCCCGACGGATTCGACGTTCCCCGGCGCCACGGCAGTGCCAATCCAGACCGATACAGATCGCAATGGCGGCCATGAAATACCCAAGAATGGAGATGGTTTCCATGCCCATATTGTCGAATCACTGCTTCACTTGCGGCATCGGTCAATGGTCTGAATCCGGCGCGAATGTGGTCT
>CAMLEL010000123.1 GCA_946478935.1 uncultured Armatimonadota bacterium | reverse complement strand
CGGTTGCCAGCCACGTATTGTATGGATAAGCATAGATTCTCGGTAGATTGGACGCCGTGAGTTGGTTTAATTGTCAAGTTTTATGAATAAACATAAAATAATGACGGAAAACCGAGGTCCGCTTTGAAATTGTGTCATAATTATGCTTAATCATGAAATCTTGGCAATTGGCCCTTGGCGAGGGAATCAGAGCGAGGCGAAAAGCGCTTGGACTTTCTCAGGAGCAGTTAGCTGAATTAGCGGGTGCCAAGCCGCTGTTTGTCCACGAAGTGGAAACCGGCAAAACCAATCCCAGGATCGGCAACGTGCTCCAACTGCTCCAAATCCTCGGATTGCAATTATCGCTTCAAAACGGCAGGGCCACCTTTGAGGTTCTTTTAGATCATGCGGACGACTGAAGTCGAGCGCCTCGATGTTTACCGCGATCGGGACCCTGTCGCAACGCTGGAGCGAACTCCATCCGGCTGCCGGTTTCAGTACTTGCCCGAATACTCTGGACAGGCAATAGCGCGTCACCTGCCGGTTGGCGAACCGATTGAGACGAGGGGTGACAACCTGCCTCCGTTTTTTGCAAATCTACTCCCCGAGGGAGCGCGGTTGAATGCCTTGATTGTTCGCGCGCAAACCTCACCAAGCGACATGTTCAGCTTGCTTGTCGAGGCAGGAATCGACTGCATCGGCGATGTCTTTGCCGTGCCGGAAGGCAAAGCGTGGCAGCCTGCCGCACTCTACACTTCGACTCGCAGCCTCCCCAAAACGGATTTCCGGGCGTTGCTGGATGAAGCCCCGAGCGGTTTTGGCGACGCATCCATTCCGGGTGTTCAAGAGAAGTTCTCAGTCAGCGATGCGACCATTTCGCTGCCGCTGTCCACAGCGACATCGAGTTCGATTCTTAAGCTGTCGCCACCCTCGTATCCTCATCTTGTAGAGAATGAGCATTTCTTCAACGGGGTGGCCAAGGCTTGTGGGTTGGCAACGCCGCGGATCAAACTGCTGCACGACATCCGTGGGGTTTCTGGACTTCTCATCCAAAGGTTCGACCGACTGCGGTCTCGGAACGGCGCGATCTCGCGGCTTCATCAGGAAGACGGCTGCCAGTTATGCAATGCTTATCCTGCCGACCGAGCCCGGCTCTCTTCCCGGCTGGTTGCACAAGCGATCTCCGAGTCGGTTACAGCGCCCATACCAGAAGCGCTGGAGTTCATTCGCCGATACGTATTTGCCTACGTCATGGCAAATGCCGATCTCCACGCCAAAAACATCAGCATTTACCGAACCCTTTCCCCGGAGATCACTCGCCAAACCCCCTGCTATGACCTGATTTGCACTGCCCTCTATCCTTCATTGCTTACACGGATGACGTTGAAAATCGACGCGAAAGATGACCGATTCCGGGTTTCAGACTTCGTGAGATTCGGCGATCGGTTTGGCGTGCCCGAACCGATCATTCGAAGCTCGATTCAGAAGTTGATCAAGCTGTACGAGCCATGGATCGAAAGAGTGGCGGAACTGCCACACGAGCCCAAAGATGTTCAGCGCGCTCAAAATCTCATGCAAGATCGGGTGGACTCTCTCAGGCGCGATGACTAATTGCTCCAATACAATCTAGCTATGCGAATTGGAGAGTTCCAAGAGTTGGTCGCAGTGAAGGAGACGCCTCATGGCTATTACTTGGGCGATGAGGAGTCAACCGTTTTGCTGCCGCGCAAGGAGTGTCCGCCGGGGCTGCGTTATGGGCACAGACTGAACGCCTTCATTTACACAGACTCTGAGGATCGCCCCGTCGCAACGTTGAGAAAGCCGCTGGCGACGGTTGGCGACTTCGCGGCGATGAGAGTCGCAAGTATCACCAGAGCCGGTGCGTTTTTGGATTGGGGCCTGGATAAGGACCTGTTCTGTCCGATTCGAGAGCAGCCATTTCCGATGCGCTCGGGTGAAACTCATTTAGTTCGGGTGTACTTGGATGAGGTCTCAAACCGGGTTGCGGCTTCGGCTCGGTTGGGACGGTTCCTTCCGAGCGGCGGGGCGGATTTCACGGTCGGTCAACGTGTAGAAGTGATGATCACGGGTCGGTCGCCGGACGCATTTTCTGCGATCGTCGATGGGGTTGCGCGCGGTTTTCTCTATAACGACGAGCACGTGGATTCTCTGTCGATCGGCGAGAAGAGAACTGCCTACATCAAGCAAATTCGGCCGCGCGACCATAAGATTGCTCTCTCGTTGCGGCCTCAAGGATTCGCTGGAATCTTGGGGGAACGCGAGCGGATCTTGACTGCGCTGGAGGAAAACGGCGGGGCGCTTCCCTACTCCGACCGGTCATCGCCAGCAGAAATCCAACGCGTGTTTGGGTTGAGCAAAGCAAGCTTCAAGAAGTTGATTGGAACCTTGTACCGGGAAGGAAAGATCCAGGTAGAGGAAGATGGAATCCGCCTGGTTCAGTCTTGAGTGGCGAAGGCATTAGGTCTTCCGTAGCCGTTCTACATCATTGCCGTACTGAGCTCCGAGTTTCCAATCCTTCATCATGCGGGCGGTCCACTCTTTGCTTGCCGCCTGCCAATTCTCCGTGGGGATGCCAAGCTCTTGGATCTTGTCAGGCTTGGCGCTCAGCAACACGTATGTCTCAAAGTCGATGCCCTCGACCGGCTGATATTGGGACAGGTCTGGGCGCATATGATCTGGAAGAGGTTCCGGCGGTGGCCCCTGACCTTTCATATCTGCGACCATCTCCTTCATCGCCCCAAGCCAAGTTCCGGGGAGCGATCCGAGCATCTTGCCGGTATCCGCAATCGCTGCTGGCAGCTGCTTGATTTGGAAATACAGGGCGAAAGGGCCCTCGGTTTCGCCCCAAATCTCGCTTGCCTTTTGGCGCTCGGGCTCCATTTCCTGGAGCATTTGGTCCACATCCACGCCAAGAATCTTTTGCCGAGATTCGTCGACCCATACCGGCAGTTCCACGTGATCGTAATACACCACACCGTCGGCGCAAACGATCACGCCGACCCAGTTCGGGGCGTTGAACTGAACGCGCTGCAGATTCCGAGCCTTTGACTCCTCGGGCGTGAACACTTCGCCGCCAAAGTTAACGGTGCCAGGCTGAAACTTCGAAATGCTCTGCGCGGTTTCTCCGGGGTTCAGGACTTGCAGCGTTACGAAATGCGTGGAGACGCTGTTCACCGTCAAGTTGTTTTCGGTGACCATGGTTCCAAATTCGAATTTGTAAGTCTTGGGGACCACTGCCGCCCGCCGTTTTACGGCATCGACTGGAGGCTCCTTCTTCTGCCATGGCAATCGCATGAACTGGAGATTACTCGGTTATCTCCCAATGTAATGCCGATGTAATTTTCTTGGCAATTCCACATTCTCAGTGTTAAGATGCAAGGGATTCCAAACGAGAGGTGGAAGACAATGAAATATCGTGCCGGCTTCACGCTCATTGAGCTGCTAGTCGTTATTGCCATTATCGCGATACTTGCCGCGATACTATTCCCTGTTTTTGCTCAGGCCAAAGAGGCGGCGAAAAAGACTTCGACCTTGTCGAATGCCAAACAGTCCGCTACGGCAATGATCATCTACACAACCGATTACGACGACCTTTTCCCGATCGCCCAACCTGTCGACGACCGATTCGGCACGCAGACCGGGATCCCCGGCGCAATCCTTTGGAACTACTATCCGGCGATTCCCGCGGGTTGGGACGCGTTCCCCGAAGACGACACGGTCGTCTGGCAGAACTCGACCGAACCCTATCGGAAAAACTATCAACTGCTCGAATCCGTCGGTACTCCCTTGCTGAACGTTCCCGGAGTCAACTATTCGAATCCGGTCGGAGGCAAGATCTACAACTCCAACTTCACGATGAATGGGCTGCTCACCACTTGGTCGGCGACGGCCGTGAACCAGGTCAGCAAAACGCCGCTGCTGTGGCAGGGCGAGTTCAAGATGAACGTTCGCGGATATGGTGACGCCAACCCGGCACTACGCTGCAGCGCCTTTACGACTGCGGCCTGCCGATTCAATCCGAGCGGGATGCCACAGGCGGGCGCACCGGCCAGCACTTTGGGCGATGCGGTCTGGGGACCCTATATCACATCCCAGGACACAGTGTGGATTCATGGCAAGGGCATGACGTTTGTAGCAACGGATACGTCCGCTCGATTCCGCAATATGAATCCCAGTGGAGCGGTGCAAGCGGGGACCTCGCAGGAAGTGCGGTCTTACGACGATCCTTTCCGCCAATACAACACCAATGGACAGTGGTGGAGCGTTCACCGATGCTTCACGCCAGGTTCCACGGTTCGCTACGCGAGCTTCTTCCGACCGGACCACGAATACGACTATAACTTTGGAGCGAACGTCGTATGCAAGTAGTTCGATTCATCCTGGTTGTGCTCGTTGCGAGTACTGTAATTCAAGCTTGCGGGCCGAAAGAGGAACCCGCTTCACAAGCAGTGACTGCACCATCTGGGGCACCCGGTAAACCGGGAACCACAAGTCGAGAAAGGGACGGCGAAGGCTAGTCCCAGAGTTACAGCGCGGCGATCGTATAGTCGATCGCCGCGCTTACTTCTTCATGGCCAGCTGGACAAGATCTCGGCTCGGTTTGAATGTCACATCCTCGCGAACAGCTTCCACGGTCTCTACCGGAACGCCTTCCCGCTCCCGGAGAAGTTCTCCGATGATGTCCTCAACCAAACGTTCAGGCGTGGATGCGCCGGATGTGATGCCAACGACCGGGTATTCCGTTCGCCACGATTCCTCAATATCTTCCGGTGACATGATGAGATGAGCTTCGGCCCCCAGCGACTCGGCCACTTCACGCAGACGGTTGGAATTTGAACTGGTTTGTGAGCCGACCACCAGAACCAGATCGCACCTTGGCGCCATTTGCCGGATGGCAGCCTGACGGTTGGTGGTGGCGTAGCAAATATCCTCTTTGGGTGGAGTCTGCAAGTGGGGAAAACGTCGCTTCAGCACATCCATGGTCGCTCGGACTTCGTCCACGCTTAACGTTGTTTGGGTCAGGACCGCCAAGTTCTCATAGTGCGGAATCTCCAGGCGTTCCGCATCCTCGGGGGTCTCCACCAAGACCATGCGGCCGGGAGCCTCGCCCATGGTTCCCTCTGCCTCCACGTGACCCTCGTGCCCGATGTAGATCATGAAGAAGTCCTTACGGGCAAAGTGCCGCGCCTCGTTGTGGACTTTGGTGACCAACGGACAAGTCGCGTCGATGATGGTCAGGTTTCGCTCAGCGGATTCTGTCCGGACCTTTGGTGAGACTCCATGTGCAGAGTAGACCACGACAGAACCTGGCGGAATATCCCCAATGTCTTCCACAAAAATGACGCCGCGCTCCTCAAAGGAGCGCACGACCCACTCGTTGTGCACGATCGCATGGCGCACATAAATGGGAGCGCCATGGATTTTGAGCGCCAAATCGACCACCTCGATCGCATAGGCGACGCCTGCGCAAAACCCTCTGGGAGCGGCAAGCAGGATTTGCTTCACGGCTTATTGTACCGTTGGCAGGCTTCTGAACCCAGGATTGGCAGCCGTTCGGTGTATGCTCGAATCGATGGACTACGCGGCTTTGAATCGCATGCTGGAATCCCGCGTGAAAGAACTTGCGGCACGCAAACCGCCTCGTAGTCGGGCCGACCATGAAAAGCGCCTGGCCGATCAGCGCCTGCTTCTTGCGAAAACCCTCGGACTCCATCCCGAACCCCCGCGCACAGAACTTTCCGCACGCGTGACGGGAGTCATTGCCAGACCGGGCTACCGAATCGAAAAGATTCGCTACGAGTCTCGTCCCAACATCTTGGTGACGGCTCACCTTTACCTGCCTGAGGGCCCGGGGCCGTTCCCGCTGATTTTATCTCCGCACGGACACTTCGAATTCAAGAAGTCGACTCCCGTCGTTCAGGCGTTGGGCATCGGACTCTCGTTGCTGGGCTTTGCCTGCCTATTGGTCGATTCCCCTGGATACAGTTGGGACGACAACGAACAGAACGAGCGCCGAGCGATGGGCACCCATGACGATCCCTGGCTGACCATGGGAGCACCCGTGCAAGGGCAGTATGTCTGGGATCTGGTGAGGGGTCTGGATTATTGCGAAACACGTTCCGAGATCGACTCGAAGCGGGTAGGAATCACCGGTTGCAGCGGAGGCGGCACGGCCACCTTGTACGCCTTCGCATATGACGAGCGAATTCAGGCGGCAGCGCCGGTCTGTGCGGCCACAAGCATGGAGATCATGCCGAACAATGGCTGTTTTTGCAACCACCTTCCGCAAGTGATGGACATTGGCGATCGGGCGGACGTGCTCGCGATGCGCGCCCCGGCCCCGGTTTGTCTGATCGGCGCGTCCGACGACCCCGAGTTTCCAGAAAGTGGGCACCACAAGTCTCTTGAGAAGCTCCGCGCCATCTACAAGCCTTTCAAAGCCCAGGATGCTGTTAGACTCGAGATCGTAGAGGGTCGACATGATTACAACCGGCGGATGCGAGAGGCCGCCTATGCCTTTTTTGCAGAACACTTGCAGGGTAAACCGCGGGCTGGTCATCTGCCCGAACCCAGGCCATTGACCGATGGGCAAACCAATCCCTATGAAGCAGGCACCGAACCGCATGACTCGCCGGAGCTTTTGGTTACTATGCCGGAAGAGCGAGAAACTCAGACTCTGCGAGCCGCATTGGAGCAAAAACTCAAGGAACCCAATCCCAGCGAGTATGAAGCCACAAAGAGACTCGTACCGTGGCCAAAATACGGGCCGATCAATCTCAATGTTGCTATGCCTGACCTAATTTTGTCCGACCTTGGATCGACGCCAACTAACGATCATACTATCGAGTTGAATCCAAAAGAACTTAACATTCGAATGTTGATTTATTTGGGGTTAAGCCCCGCTGAATTCATGGCCCAAATTCTTCACCACAATTTACCGGGCAGGCCGGAAACCTGGGAATCGAGCGCACTGGGCACGCTGAGCGCAGACCCAATCAGCTCAATGATTGCCTCCGTGAAAACGCTCGTTAAATCG
>CAMLEL010000122.1 GCA_946478935.1 uncultured Armatimonadota bacterium | reverse complement strand
ATAAGGCGGAATGCGGTACTCGTGTCGCGGCAGCTTGATTGGCAGTTGGGGAGGGTCCGCAGTTCGTACTTGCGTAGTCAGGAGAAATGCGAGCAACAGCATGGCTTCAACGATTAGTCGCGCGACAAGACCGAATCGTTCAAACTCTTAACAGTACGACGCTTGTTGCAGCGCTTTCTCGTGGTTCGGGTCAATCGCAAGGATATAACGAACGTTGGCGCATCCGGCGTCGAAGTCACCCAACATGAGCTGAGTCATGGCCAACTCGTAACGGACGTCGAGATCGTTAGGAACCTCGGCGCTCAGTGCGGCCAAAGTGTCCATCGATCCGTCGAAGTCGCCCTCAAAGCCCTGAATCAGCCCGATTTGCATCCGTGCCTTCACGTGATGGGGGTTGGCGGCAAGCACCTTCTGGAATTCGGCTTTTGCCTCGGCATACT
Organism: uncultured Armatimonadota bacterium; assembly: GCA_946478935.1. The sequence continues at coordinate 6,672 of CAMLEL010000122.1, read as the reverse complement.
GACCATTGCAGCGGAATTCGAATCCTTTTTGATAGATCTCGTTCTCGTCCATAGAGATCGCTCGGCCAAGTTGCCGGGACGCTGAGTATATCACGTCCCGGACGAACTGTCTAGCCTCCGGGGGAACCTTTAGGCGGGCCCGGGCTCGAAGCGTGGGCCAACGACGTTGGCCTTGCGCGATTTGTCCGTCTCCTTACCTTCAAGCTCTTCGCCGTCATCAGGATGATTGGGTGAGATTTCCAACTCAGGCAGGGGCTTGCCAGCCATCACCAGCAGGAACTCGTCGCGGTTGAGGGTTTCCCGCTCCAAGAGAGCCTGCACGACGGCATCAAGCTGCCAACGATGCTCAAGCAGCATGTCGGTGGCGCGGCGGTGGCTCTTATCCACGATGTCACGCACTTCCTCATCAATCTGGCGAGCGACGTCTTCTGAATAGTTTCGCTCGTCGTTGTAGTCCCGACCGAGGAAGGGATTGTGGGCTCGGCGGCCGAGGGCGAGCGTCCCGAGTTTCTCGCTCATGCCATACTCGCAAACCATTGCTCGGGCGATGCGCGTGACTCGCTCCAAATCGTTGGAAGCTCCCGTCCAAACTCGGTTGTAAACGATCTCTTCGGCAACTCGACCCCCGAGCAGAGCGGTCACATCGTCCATCAGCTCGTCCTTGCTCACCAAGAATTTGTCAGCTTCTGGAACGTGCCATGTAGAACCCAAGGACATTCCACGAGGAAGAATCGTCACTTTGTGAACAGGGTCGCAATTCTCCAGGAGTTCGCCGATGACGGCGTGGCCGGCTTCGTGATAAGCGATGACCTCGCGCTCCTTGGAATCCATGATTCGGCTCTTGCGTTGCGGCCCCGCGATGACGCGATCGAGTGCTTCGTCCAGGTCCTCTTGCTGAATCCTGGTGTGTCCGCGCCGAGCGGCCAACAGCGCTCCTTCGTTCAGCATGTTCGCCAGATCTGCGCCGGTGAATCCGGGAGTTCGCTTCGCCAGCGTCTCCATGTTGATATCGGATTCGAGCGGTTTACCCTTGGCGTGAATCTTTAGAATCGCCTGGCGACCGTTTTGGTCGGGTGCGTCCACAACGATCTGCCGGTCGAATCGCCCTGGTCGGAGGAGAGCGGGATCCAAGACGTCGGGACGGTTGGTGGCGGCGATTAGAATAACGCCCGAGTTGGGATCGAATCCATCCATTTCGACGAGCATTTGGTTGAGGGTTTGTTCCCGCTCATCGTGGCCACCGCCGAGGCCCGCGCCACGCTGTCGACCGACGGCGTCGATTTCGTCGATAAAGATCAACGAAGGTCGATGCGCCTTGGCCGTCTCAAAGAGGTCGCGCACGCGCGCCGCGCCCACGCCCACGAACATCTCTACAAAGTCGGAGCCGGAAATGTGGAAAAACGGTACGCCCGCCTCACCGGCGATCGCCCGTGCCAGGTGGGTCTTTCCGACGCCGGGAGGGCCCGTGAGCAATATGCCCTTGGGGATCTTCGCGCCGAGAGCGGCATACTTCTTGGTGTTCTTCAAGAAGTCGACGATTTCGTAAAGCTCTTGCTTTGCTTCTTCGATACCGGCCACGTCTTCAAAGGTGATTTTGGGACCTGTCTCACCTACTCGCTTGGCGCGGCTGCGGCCGAAGTTCAGCGCCTGATTGCCACCCATTTGAGCCGGTCGCAACACGAGGAACCAGATCATCAGGCCGATCATCAAGGGGAAAGCGATGACTGACAGGATGCCGAGAACGTTGGTGATCGGAGGCGGGGAAAGCAGTTCGAGCTTGACGCCTTTCTCATCGAAGGTGTTGATGATGAGATCGGCAGTCTGACTGTCTTGACCACCTACACGCGCTTCATATGGCTTACCGCTTGCGAACTCGCCCGAAATCTTGTCTAGCTGCCACTTGCCGAATTTGATGTTGTCATTCTTGACTTCCTTCAAGAGTTCTGTTGCGGCAAGGGACTGGGGTTGCGGCCCACCCATGATGTTCAACCCTTTCGGGTCCGTGAACAGCTGCATAGCGGCGATCAGGACGACGACCGTCACGACGAGCACTAAAAACGTTCTGGCTGCTTTACTCAAGTTTTCTCCGACGGGGCTGGCCCGTCACTTCTTTACGGTACGTTTACATTTAGACGCCCGTTTCTATATTATGGCTTGCGTCTTGTGCTACCGGACCAAACTCTACGATGACCGCATCCGAGCCAGAATTTTCCAGCTTCATGCGGTTGTCTAGGCATACGCCTGGCGCCCAGATCGGGCCGACCAAATCACATAGAATGGGCAGTCTGGCCCGGGCTGCGGTTGTCAGTTTTGCCTCACCGAGAAGATCCGCGAGTTTACGGCTTCCATCAAAGCCGAGCGGCTTCATCTGATCGCCGGGCAGAGTGGTGCGGAAATAGAGGGTTCCTTTGATTGCCGAGGAGGGTAGAACGGCTCTCAATGAAGTGCGCTGTTGTCGCCCTGAGCCCTTATATGCCGTGAATTGCCATCCGAATTCATCGGAGATCGTTTCGCCGGGAACGGTGAGGGCATAGCGAAATGGCTCGGTTGGCCGCACATGGCGAATGTGGATCGAATGCTCGCGCCATTCCACCACCACTCCCCCACCTTCGGCTGTGATCGAGCCGTTTTCACCGGAAGCGGCTCCGGCTTCGATGATTGCGAGATGTTCGCGCTCCAGGTTGGCTCCGAGAGCCTGGACGGCGAGTCGGATCGCGCGCCGAAACAGTGTGGCCGGCAGGGTTCCGAGCTTGCTGCGGTCGAATGCCGCCTCACAATCCACGGTCAAGAAGTGCAGCGGGCCATTAATCTTTAGTTCTGACTGCTCCAGGGCAGCAGCCGCCATGCCATTGAGGAATCGGTCGTCCTCATCTGCGAGTTCGGAAAGCCGACTGATGGATTCCTCCACGCTAGGATTGATGGACTTCAATTCAGGCACGACTCGGTGGCGAATGCGGGCCCGACTGAAGGACAGATCAAAGTTCGCAGGGTCCTCATGGAACCAGAGTTCTCGTTCTTCGCAATAGCGCAAAGTGTCTTCGCGGCTTGCCCAAAGGAGGGGCCGAATGATGTTCCCGCGCCTCAAAGGAATTCCTGAAAGACCCGCCAGTCCGGTTCCGCGCGTGAGGTGCAGCAAGATCGACTCAACATGGTCCGTGCGCGTGTGAGCGGTCGCGATCAGTGGGCATTCCAGACGATATGCCGCCTGCTGGAAGAAGTCGTACCGGGCACGTCGACCAGCCTCCTCCAAACCGATTTTCAGATCGTCCGCGAGTTGTGGAACATTGGCTTGGCCAGAAACAAAGGGAATGCCCATCTCCTCGCAAAAAGCCTGACAGCGCGCCAACTCGTCATCCGCTTCTGATCTCTGGCCATGATGCAAATGGGCAGCGATAACATCGATGCCAGCCGAATGCATGAGGTGCAGCAAGCATGTGGAATCAGCGCCACCGCTGTATCCGAGCAGGACTCGCACTCCAGGAGGAATGAGGCCCGTTTCTTCCAACCGTTTTTTGAAGGCCTCGATCACGGTTGGTAAGGATACCGTTGATCAGGTGAAAGTATGCAAATCAACGAAAAGAAGAGATACTGCACGAAATAGGGAGCTTGGTGATCATGAAGGAACCTGTATCAATTGAGAATTTGCCTGGTGTTGACAACCTACGCCTGTAGAGTGCATAATTCTGAATTGGAGTCGGCCAATAATCTGCCCGATTCCCGCTGAACATCACAAGATGGACATTCCCAAACGTTAAGGGGCCGTCTCACATGACGTGTGGCGGCGCAAGGGGTCAGGGTCCCTGAATTACGCGCCCTGACAGACAACCAGGAGTTACCGCCATGCGAACCGATGAACTGACTTTCATCGAGCAGCTAGAATCGCTTGCCCGATCCAGCAACCCAGACCTGATTCGAGAGCAGCTTTCGGATGAACGACCGGAAGACCTCGCGGACGCCCTTGTGCGCCTGGACCTGTCAGACGGCCTGATCATCCTGCGCGGCTTGGAGCCTGAATTGGCAGCCGACGTTTTAATCGAACTTCCAACGGAGACCTCGCGGGCATTCAGTCAGGAACTGCCTGATTCCACGTTGGCTCATTACCTGGACGTTCTTCCCATGGACGACGCACTGGACTTCCGGGAAGAGGTGGGGCCCGAGAGGTTTTCCGCGTTGCTTGAAATCATTCCGGTTGAAGACGCGGAAGAGATTCGGCGCCTCATGGATTATCCAGAGGATGCGGTCGGTCGGATGATGACCGAGCAGTTCTTCGAGGTCGGGCCCGACACGCAAATGGCGGAGGTCCTCAAGGACATTCGTCTCTCTTCGGAAGAGAAGTACGAGACCGTCAACGACATCTACGTATTGGACACGCACCAACACCTGCTGGGCGTCTTCAGCCTCCGGCGGGCGATCCGCGCCTTGCCTGAACAGGTTGCGGCTGACCTGATGAACAAAGAGCCGGTTACGGCGGACGCCTTTGAGCCGGCGGAAGAGGCTGCCCGTCGCATGGCCCGATACGGCTTCTATGCGTTACCGGTTCTCGATCGGCGCGGGCGCATGGTTGGCATCTTCACCGGTGACGACGCCCAGACCGTTATTCGGGAAGAAGACACCGAAGACGTCCTGAAACTTGGTGGCGTGACCGGTGATGCAGAGGCTTACCTATCGCTAAAGCCATTGCAGTTGGTGAAGAGGCGCCTGCCTTGGCTGCTCATCTTGTTTGTGGCCGAGTTCTTCACCGGGGCGGTGCTCAGGCATTACACGGGTCAGGCTCAAGATGGGGGCCAAACGGTCTTGGCGCAACTGATGATCTTTATCCCGCTGCTGATCGGAGCGGGTGGCAACTCGGGCTCGCAGGTCACGACAACGATCACGCGCGCACTGGCGATCGGTGAAGTCACGGTGCGAGATGCCTGGATCGTGGTGCGTAGGGAGTTTGTGGTCGCGCTTGTGATCGGCTTGACTCTCGGTGCCATTGGCTATGTGCGGGCACTCATGTGGGGAAGTGGGTACGAGATTTCTCTTATCGTGGGTTTGGCGTTACCGGCAATTATCCTTTGGGCGACGGCGATCGGCAGCGTATTGCCGCTTGCGGCCAAACGATTGAACATCGACCCGGCGGTGATGAGCGCACCGTTCATCACGACGTTTTGCGATGCCACCGGCTTGATCATTTTCTTCGAATTTGCGCGAAGGCTAACGGAGTTTTAAGTAGCAAGAAAGCGGATCCATGGCAATTCTTGTTGCTGGATTGATAGAATTCATTTAACTTGGCATAATCGAGTTGCTTTTAATCGTTGCAGTTCGCAAAGCAGTGTTCCAGGCGGATCAGGCCGGCGCTGCATAAAATTGCAGATACGAATGTAGTTAATTTTGTTGTGTCTGCCGAAGTCAAAAACGTGCTCTGAATTGAAATGGTGGGAATCTCTTTTCTAGGTGCATCAATTGTTTCGCCGCACACCCTAGTGTTTACAGGCGGTGATTCTGGGAGCCTTTGTCGCCAATTGGCCGAGGCGACGAGGCTACCAGTCAGCTGCTTAGTCTACGATGACAAGCCCATCAAACCCTTTACCCTGAAATGGCAAGAGGCCAAAGATCTTCGCCGTCTCATGAAGACCGTAGGAAAGCATCAATTAGAAAACGCTGATGATTCGTTGGCTATCTATCGAGGTGGGTTGCCTTCCATAATTATCGCCAGCGACGAGCAATACTTGTCGACCGTAAAGCCATTCCTCGCGCCGGATGGAGTGGGTGCGAATGGGCGTTTTACGCTGACGACCTCCCCGAAAACTGCATTGCGATTGGGATCCTTAAACAGGATGAATTTTTCTAAGCCGATCAAAATTCATTGGCTTTATCAGAGGCTTGGCGTGGCAGTTTCCGCGAAGGATGCCACAGAGAGCCAACTCTTGTCTTCTATTGCCCGAGCGATTGGCGCGAAGTTTCAAAACTTGCCGAATGAATTCAGGTTCGATTTTGATCCTGATTCATACAGGGCTCGTTTCCTTCAGTCGTACGCCAATCCGGTACCGGTTGGTTATCCGCAATTTGAGTGGGGGCAGCGGTACAGTGAGGCGCAATCGAATCTATGCGTTGAGGCAATAAAGGCGATTTCGAATAAGCAACTTCAGCAGGCGTTTGAAAAGAGCAATGGTTCGGTGACACTTGATGTTCCGATGCGCACTCCGCTTCATCGTGCTGTGCTGCGCAAGCTTGATTCCGTTGAAGAACTGAGTCAGGAACAGAATCCAAGCTTTCGACAGGTGGCCGATATCTACATCGTTCTGCTTGGACGCATCAATCTGTCAAGTCAGCCCAAGGTGGTCTTTGGCCCACCCGCCCAGGTTGGCGCAATGTTTCCGTCTAACGACAACCCGGATTCGTGGATCGTACTATAAAATGGCTCCGGCAGTATGCGGATGCACGGTAACCGCGCACCACTGAGAGCCGTCTATTGGACAGGATGACACTTGCCCTATCCGTCGCACTGTTGGCCGTTCAACCGCAGATCACCCTCGATATCCCCAATGCATCCTGGCCGGAGATTTTCTTCGGCGAGACGACGGATCGTCGCGTCGAGGCGCCTCGACAGCGTGAATTGCGCCGTCAGGTCGGCGAGCGTCGCCCGCACGCGCGGATCGATGCGAATCGTGAGCGCCTGCCGGTAGGTCC
>CAMLEL010000121.1 GCA_946478935.1 uncultured Armatimonadota bacterium | reverse complement strand
GCGCCGCATCGGCGTCGAGGGTTTCCACTCCTCCGCGCCGGGCGAGAAGATCGTTTCGACCGCGCCGGGAGACGTTTCCCTTCGATTCGTGGCCCAGGAATTCGACCGCTGTCCTGGACTCATCCGGCATCGGATCTCTGACCAAAACGCAACGATAGACCGCCCGCACGACCTCGGCATCATTTGCGGCGGACTTGACGTCCGGTCGATTCGAAACGGCTAGCGCTTGCTCCAGCGCGAACTCTGAATTCATAAAGAACAGCGCCTGTTGCGGAATCGTGGTCATGAACCTTCGGGGGCTGGTGCTGTCGGGTGACGCGAAGTCGAATGTGCGGAAGACCCCGGGCAGGTTTTGCCGCTCGATAAATCCGTAGACAGCCCTTCGATTCGTGAAAGGCTTGGACCACAGGTCAACGGACTTGCCGCCAACATGCGACAGGTCGATTCGACCGGAGGCGGCCAGGATCGCATCACGCATCTGTTCCAGGTCGAGGCGACGACGGTTCGTGCGAGTTAGTCGCCGGTTGTCCGGGTCGGCTCGAAACGCACCGTCCGAAACTTGCGACGATTGACGGTAGGTATGCGAGTTCACGATCAATCGGTGTAGTCGCTTGAGCGACCATCCATTTCGCATGAGGTAGGTCGCCAGGTGATCGAGCAATTCCGGATGGGTTGGACGCTCTCCCTGATTTCCAAAATCGCTGGGAGTTCGTACTAGACCCTGACCAAAATGCTGCTGCCAAAGTCGATTGGCGATCACGCGGGCCGTTAGCGGGTTTGTGCGAGAAGCTAGCGCTTGAGCCAACTCCAGTCGGCCGCTGCCCACCTTCCACAGCTTCCTTTCCTTCCCCGCCGCGAGGGCCGCCAAGTAACGACGGGGGGCAATTTCACCACGATTGCCCGGGTTCCCGCGGTTGAACACATAGCCATCTTTCGGATTTGCGGAATCCTGCAGCCCCATCGCGAACTCCGGTGTTTGGGGCGCTGCCTTCAACTTGGCGGCAAATGTTTCTTCGAGCCGTTTAAGCTGGTCGTTCTGTCCAGCTTCGAAGGATCCCCGGATCTTTCCGAGCTGATCCCGATTTGGCTCTTGGCCCTCTCTCAACATTTGCAGGACCGCATGAATTTCTGGTGATAGTGTGGATTGGCGGTTTGGGTCCGCTTTGATCTCCCGCAACCGCTTGACCTGCGCTTGAGTGATCGCTTTCGCCTGCTTCAAAATGTCGGCGACTTCCCTGCTGTAAACCTGCCACGGATCGCGGACTGCGCGCGGTGAGATGGGTGGCTGAACCTCCCCCGACGATGCAAACACGCCGTAGAGTGAGTAATAGTCCTGCGTCGGAATAGGATCAAATTTATGGTCGTGGCAACGGGCGCACGAAACGGTCAGGCCCTGCATTCCTCGCATCGTCACGTCTATTCGATCATCGATAATGTCGGGAACGTTGTTGAGGAATCTGCGTCCAATCGTAAGGAATCCCAACGCGGCGAGATCGGTTTTGTCCTCACCGTTTTGAACGGCAGGCAACCGGTCCGCCGCAATCTGTTTGAGAATGAACTGATCGTAGGGCAAGTCCGCGTTAAAGGACCGAATCAGCCAATCCCGATAGGTGTAGGCGTGAGGATAGTTGCGGTCTTCTTCGAATACATATCCTTTGGTGTCGGCATAACGCGCAACGTCCATCCAAAGTCGCGCCTGGCGCTCTCCATAGTGAGGCGAGGCCAAGAGCCGATCGACCACCTTTTCATAGGCATTCGGTGACTTGTCGCTCAGAAATGCCTGTACTTCCGCCCAGGTGGGCGGTAATCCAATCAAATCGAAGCTGAGCCTACGGATGAGCGTCTGCCGGTTTGCCAGTGGCGAGAGCGTTTCGCGCTTCGGCTCCAGTTTGGCGAGAACGTAGGCGTCAACGGAGTTAAAGACCTTTCCCTGCACTTTGGGCACCAGCGGATCGGACACGGGTCGCAATGACCACAGAGTCGGAGCCGACGCCCTTGCCGGAGTTGTCTTTGGCCATGGCGCACCCATCTTCACCCACGTTTCGATATCTTGGATTTGCGCCGGATTGAGCTTGCCGCCCTTGGGCATTTTAAGCGCCCCGGTGTGCCGAATCGCTTTGACCAAGAGACTCTTATCAGGGTCGGAGGCGGCGATGACGGGCCCACTGACGCCGCCCTTGACCAAGGCGTCCCTCGAGTCCAATCTGAGGCTCGCCAACTGAACATCGGGCCCATGGCATGAGAAGCAGTTTTCAGCCAAGACCGGTCGCACCCGAGACTCGAAGAATGCCGTCTGCTCTGGGGTTGGCACAAGCTCCGCCTGATACGAGCCGGCAATGGTTGCCCAAGCCAAACTCGCCACGAGGAGCAGCACGGATGTCGACAAGCGAGCAGGTTTCATCAGAGGTGACAAACATGAGGATAACACAGCAATTCCTCCCAACTGCCTTCACTTCGCGAACTTACTTTTGTAGAATCTGTAATATGCGACAATTCGCTTTTATTGGACTCTTGATCTTCGTGTGCTCTGCCGCGCTTTTTGGCTTCTACCAGAATCCCCAGATCGATCGGAAACAGCTTCGCGAGATGCTCTCCCAACTTGGCTATGAAGTCAAGGACATCGTAAAAGATGCTGGCAAGGAGAAGTACTCCGTCACCGCGACCAAATACAGCTTGGACATCCCCGTCGGCTTCGAGATCAGCCCAAGCAACTCTTACGTCTGGCTCACCGTGAACCTGGGCGCAGCGCCTGAGGCATCGTCCCCGAAGTGTTCGGCCCTGCTCAAGCAAAATGCCAAGTCCCAACCGACCTTCTTCTATATCACGGAGTCGGGTCGACTGATGGCAGCCTTGCCCATCGATAACCAGGGCATCACCAACGCAATCCTGCGCACGAAGTTTGAAGCGATTTCCGAACAGGTCGGCAAGAGCAAAGACGTCTGGCAGTAGCCGGGCGAACTCCAAAATCCCTCCTCCATGCGCACATTGCGGAGGAGGGTTTGCGCTCCATAAATGGGCTCCAGTGGTATTGTCAACTCGTACTCGGAGACAGACATGCCAAGCTCCCTTCTCGCTCTAGCCCTTTGCCTCATCGCACCACAACAGGAATCACAAGAGGCTTTTAACGCTCGTATGGAGCGGACCTTCCAAGCAAGCGGCGTTCCCGGCGCCGTTGTTCGAGTTTGGAAAGACGGCAAGCCGATCTACGAAGGCGCTTGGGGAGTAGCGGACTTGGATACCAAGTCCCCTGCAAGCTCCAAGGTGGCTTTCGAAATCGGCTCGGTCAGTAAGCAGTTCGTGGCGGTCGCGGCGCTCATGCTCGTAAGGGATGGAAAGCTGAAGCTTGAGGAGCCGCTTGGACAAGTATTGGAGGGTCTGCCCGAGGCTTGGCGAAGCGCAACAATCGACCAAGTCATGCACCACATGTCCGGAATCCCGGACTATGAGGAGATCGCCGGATACGACTTCTACAATCTGCCGCGAAAGCCTGAAGAGATCATTGCGGAGGCCAAAAAGAAGGAGCCAGCTTTCAAGCCCGGGGACCGCTTCGAATACAGCAATACCGGATACTTTCTTATCAGCATGGCGGTCGAGAAGCGATCGGGGCAACCGCTGGCCAAGTTCATGCAGGATCGCATGTTTGGACCGCTCGGCATGTCGAGTACCTATTCGGATCAGCGTCCGTCCGGCGTGACGCCGATGACCGGCTACCACAGTCGAACTGGGATTCGCGTAAAGCAGCCACCCATCGCCTGGAGTTCCACACTTGGAGCAGGCGGAATCGTGTCGACTTTAGACGACATGATGAAATGGGACCAGGCGCTCTACACCGGCAAGCTGCTAGATTTACCTCTTCTTGCCAAGATTTGGACCCCAACCCAGTACAACAATGGCAACCTCAACAACTATGGCTACGGATGGATTGCCACAACTTTTCGCGGCCTGAAGGAACTGAACCACTCCGGCCAGACCAATGGATTTACTTGCATCTATCGCCGGTACCCCGATCTGAAGATGTCAGTCATGGCCTTTACCAACACATACGGCGGCAACGTGTTCGGACTATCTCGTGCCGCGCAGATTCGGTACGTCCCGGGGCTGGATTATCGTTATCTGAAGGCTCCAGCGAACCAGGAGGAAACCCGAACAACGGAACATGTCGAACTGATCCGGCGAGCCATCTTTGGCACTGGTGATCTTTCCGCGTTTGCAGCCAACGTGAGAGATTTTGCGACTTTGGATCGATTCTCGGCGACTCGTAAAGAGTTGCAGTCCTACTTTGCGAAACCCCCACAGTTTCAGTTTCTCAGAGTGGTTCGGCGTCCAACCGTCGATGGTTCCGAGATTGAAGATTTTCTGTATCGCCAGACCTTGCCCAACGGTGTGAAGTACTGGACGCTCGGGTTCAATCGTGGGCTCGTGTCGGGATTATTGGTCGAAGATGAGTAAGCTTCGCGGCGTCTGTCCTCGATCACATCCTGCAGGTAACGTGCAGCTATGACGCTCGTGCAATCCTTGCAGTCTGATGCCGAATATGCTTTTGGCGAGCTCATGCAGGCCGTCGAAGGCTTGACACAGGAGCAGGCCTGGGGCAAACTTCCGGCGAGTTCCGACGAGTACCTCCACACGGACGGCTCCGTCCAAGGCATCTTGCTTCACACCGCCAGCTCCAAACGTATGTATGGCAGCATCTGCTTCCGAGACACCGAGCTTCGTTGGCAGGACTGCGCCAAGGAATTCGAAGCATTCGAGCCAAGCTGGGAGAAGTCGCTGGAGTTTGTACACTTCGCCCACAAGTATTGGATGGAAAGCTGGGCTCATTTAACCGACGATCGCTTGGAAGAGATTCGACCAACCAATTGGAAGACAGACCGCTCGGCTCGTGAAATCATCCGGATCATGAACCACCACGATGCTTACCATGCAGGTCAGATCGCAATGGTTCGTTTTGCAGCAACGCCGTCGACCACTCCACCAGAATCCCAAGCCGAAGATATTCGCCAGTATTGCCGAGACTCCAAGCACTGGTAAACGGCTATTTCCAGGCATGAGCGCCGACCTTTGTCGCCGGGCTACCAGGCTTCACTCCAAGTTCCCTGGGCGGATTTGACAACTGTGGATCCAGTCCGTAAATGCCTTCCGCTTCCGCCACCGGAAGCACCGGTTTGCTGATGCGCGGCAGATCTTGGCAATACCAAAAGTTGCCGCGAAAAACAAACGTCTCAGGAGCGGTACCTGACCCAACGTTAACTCCGCCTGATGCCCACTGTCTGGATTCGAAGACGACCAAATTCGACTCGAAGATGCCCTTTCGAGACGGAACGAATCCGGGTTCTCGCGTCTCTTGTAGAATTCGGATCGCCCAACGCTCCGGCATGTAAATGGTGTTAAACCGCACCGTTGCGCCGTCCACTCCCACGAAGGCGATCGGCGACATACTTCCATGGAAAACGTTCCCAAAAACCTGGATGTCTTTGGCCTCGTAGCGGCCATTTGTCGGCATCTGCCGGATGCTCGGCCGAAAGAATTGGAGGCCAGTGCTTCCACCGATGTTGACGCCTCGCTGGCCCGCATGCTCGAAGCGGTTGTTCTCGATCCGGATGCTCGAGGTCCCGCCCTTGCACTGGATTCCAGAATCCCCTCCGTTTAGAAAACGGTTTCGCTGGATGAGACCACGGTGGCAACCGACCATATCGATTCCAGAGCCGCCCCATTTCTCGAGTTCACAGTTTTGGATCACGAAGTCGTCGATTCCCGACAACTTGATTGCATCCCTGTTGCCCGGCGGGATGTTTTGAACGCGGATACTGTCAAGCGTTACGTGATGCGTACTGCCCACACCCGTGCCCCCATCGTCGATGTTGAGACCATTTCCGGTTGCCCCTTCGAAAGTCAGGTTGCGAAGTTCGACATGGCTGACAGCTGACAATTGCAATCCGCTACCGCCTCCGATGAATCTTGGCGGGCGCGTGGGTTCGGCCCCAGCAATGACGATTGGAGCGCCTTGACTACCCTTCAACCCCTTGAAGTGCAATCCCCCCCGATAGTCGCCCGGCGCGAGTAAAACGCGCGTTCCTGGGCGAGCGTTTGCCAGCGCGCTCTGCAACTCCGAAACGTCTTTCACACGCACGGCTTGAATAGAAACGACCCACGTTATCGTCGCGGCGACAAAAAGCATGACGCTACGTTACCCACGCTGATCTTCTGGGACCCGTTTCGTCTCCGTGAAGTCAATCGAAGTCTAAGAGTCATTGAGCTTGGAACTCTGAATTATCAAGTGCAAAGGAGGAACGTATGAGAGCAGGAATCAAAACAACGCTGATAGCAGGTTCGCTGGCAATCGCCGCGATCGCGTCGGCGCAAGGAATTAGGGTCACCGTCAACGATGATCCAGTCGCCTTTTCTGGAACACAGCCGATGACTATCGGCAATCGGGTATTCGTCCCGTTGCGCGGCGTTTTTGAGAGAATGGGCGCATTTGTGGAGTGGAGCCCCTCAACCCAAACGGTCATTGCCACCAAAGAGCACAATGAAGTCCGATTGACGATTGGCAATAGTAACGCTTGGGTCGACGGACAAACCATGATGATGGATGCCCCAGCCCGACTGATTCAGGGCCGCACCATGGTGCCCCTGCGCTTCCTCAGTGAATCGCTGGGCGCAAGCGTCAACTGGATGGCTCCTTCTCGCACCGTTCAGATCATAACAACGGATATCGCGAGTGAGCGAAACAACCCACCGATCGGCCGCACCGAAATGCTGATTGAAGACGGTACGGTCATCCCCGTGATTTTGAACAATGAACTCACGTCGACCAACTCCAGAACGGGCGATCGTTTTACTGCGACCGTGAAATCGACGGGTTCAGACTACGCCGGATTGCCTTCTGGCTCGCGAATTGAAGGTCGAGTTGTGACCTCCAAGGCGAAAGAAGGTCGAAATCCCGGAATGCTCGAGCTCGACTTTACGCGAGTCTTGCTCCCCGACGGGCGCACGATCGCAATTGACGGCTCCCTGATGGGCTTGGATGATAACAGCGTCGAGCGGCGTTCTGACGGAACATACGTAGCGAAGTCCAGCCGCCGCGACGACCGAATCGTCTATGCGGGCTACGGTGCT
>CAMLEL010000120.1 GCA_946478935.1 uncultured Armatimonadota bacterium | reverse complement strand
ATCGTCGGGAATCAGTGGTCGAATTGTGAGCATATTGCAGTCTACGACATAGCCAGGATGGGGAGAATGTTTCCCTTCCTTGGCTCGGAACAGATTCGCTTGAACTGCTGATGTTGTGCCAGATTACATTCGGAACATACTGAAGCCAGCGGGCTCGGCGGGCGCATTCAAAGATGCTTCGATGCCCATTGCGAGGACCCGCCGGGTGTCTACCGGGTCAATGATGCCGTCATCCCAGAGCCTAGCGGTCGCGTAATAAGCACTGGATTCGTCAGCGTACTTGTCGAGGATCGGCTGGCGAAAGGCGAGTTGCTCTTCGGGAGTCATTACGTTCGGGTTGGTTCGGGTTTGTTCGGTTTGGTTCGGCGAGCTGGCTTTTGCCGCCATTTGATCCATCTTGACGGTCAGGAGAACGTTTGAGGCTTGCTCGCCGCCCATGACTGAAATGCGGGCATTTGGCCACATCCAAAGTTGGCGAGGCTGGAAAGCACGTCCACACATTCCGTAGTTGCCAGCGCCATAGCTGCCGCCCACGATCACCGTGAACTTGGGCACGTTGGCGGTGCTGACTGCAGTCACCAACTTGGCTCCGTGTTTGGCGATGCCTTCGTTCTCGTACTTCTTGCCCACCATAAAGCCGGTGATGTTCTGCACGAAAACCAAAGGTATCCCGCGCTGACAGCAAATCTCGATAAAATGGGCTCCTTTGAGGGCACTCTCTGAGAACAAAATGCCGTCATTGGCGAGGACACCGGCGAGTTGCCCATAGAATCGTGCAAAGCCACAGATGAGCGTGGTTCCGTAGTTGTGCTTGAATTCTTGAAAGCGTGATCCATCCGTGATTCGCGCGAGAACCTCGCGCATGTTCATGGGGATCTTGGGGTCGGCGGGGACCAGGGAGTAGAGGTCTTGTGGGGAGTAGAGGGGATCTTCCGGGGTATTCCTCATCCCCCAACCCCCACTCCCTGCTTGCTGCAGCGAGGGGGAGCCTAGCGTCTCTACGATGTTCCTCACGATCTCGAGAGCGTGCTCGTCCGAGTCGGCCAAGTGGTCGGCCACGCCAGACAGGCGGGTGTGGACGTCTCCACCACCCAGCTCTTCAGCGGTGACCTCCTCGCCGGTTGCGGCTTTGACCAAGGGCGGCCCACCGAGGAAAATAGTCCCCTGGTTTCTTACGATGACCGTCTCATCCGACATTGCCGGGACATAGGCTCCTCCAGCGGTGCAGCTTCCAAGTACAGCGGCAATCTGCGGAATTCCCTTTGCGGACATTTGCGCCTGGTTATAGAAGATGCGACCGAAGTGGTCGCGGTCGGGAAAGACTTCGGCTTGCAGGGGGAGAAACGCTCCGCCGGAATCGACCAAGTAGATGCAGGGCAAGCGGTTTTCGAGGGCGATTTCCTGGGCACGTAAGTGCTTCTTCACAGTTATCGGGAAGTAGGTCCCGCCTTTGACCGTGGC
Source organism: uncultured Armatimonadota bacterium (assembly GCA_946478935.1). The sequence goes on along the minus strand of CAMLEL010000120.1, from coordinate 5,691 downwards.
GTCGTTGGCGATCACCACACACTCACGGCCATGGATGCGGCCGATACCCGTGACGATTCCCGCACCGGGAGCCTCGTCTTTGTACATGCCGATTGCCGCAAGACTGCTGAACTCCAGAAATGGAGAGCCGACGTCGAGGAGTGCGTCGATGCGTTCGCGCGCCAAAAGCTTGCCCCGACCCTTGTGCTTTGCAATGAGGTCTTCCCCACCCCCCTGCCTGACTTGGGCCATCTTTGAGCGATAGCCCTCCATGATTTCGGACATCGCATCGCGATTTGCACGATGTTCTGCGTCGTTAAAATCGGCAGTGGTTGGTAAGGACTCCATGCGCGTTTATCATACCGACCTGCAGAGCGGGCCGCAGAATGCCAGTATTTCTATCAGGTTATGTTGCGGTTACTGCTGCTTGTCGCTGGATTCGTCTTCACACAATTGGCGCTCTGTCAGAGCGAGCTGATTGGGTATCGCCAATATCCGCAGTTCAGGACTACATCTGGCATGCCTGGTTCCGGAATGCCAGTCGATGAGGCTGGCCGGTTGGGCCCTCGTGGCGCGATCTCGCTGAGCATCCCAGTCGGGTACTCGTTCGCGCGAGACAATTACTTGCTCGGCGGATCCTTCACCGGTGACTCATTGGGATTCAGCAGCGAAAACACGACCGACTTCGGCAACGGGACCGCTTGGGCGTTAGCTGGATTCGACGGTAGGTGGGGGCGAGCAACGATCGGATACATGGTGCTTAGCGGCACATTGGACAATGTTGTGAACCTCCAGTATCAGCCACCGATCCCTGGAAAGGTCGGCTACTCCGTGGGAGTTCAAGATCTCGTCGGCGATGGTGGGGCCAGTGGCGACGCAATAGATGATGTCGAGCACCTCTCCAGCCGATCATTCTTCGTTGCCGGAACCTATCCAGCGACGGAACGGGTCCACGTGACTGCAGGATTGGGAACCAATCGCTTTCGCTTTGGATTCGCGGGCGCCAGTTGGAATATTAACGATTCGGTCTCAGTTTATGGCGAACACGATGGTTTCAACTTCAATGTTGGAATCGCATGGCATCCGCAGTTTTCTCGGCAATACGTTGGCGGCTTGAATCTGGGCCTGATTCGAGGGAAATACCTCTTTGTTGGATTGACGTTCGGATTCTGAGCCGATCGTGGTGGTCGGGGCGACACGATTCGAACGTGCGACCTCATGCTCCCAAAGCACGCGCGCTACCAACTGCGCCACGCCCCGACGGGAACGTTATTCTACCTCAGGCACCCAGACGATCCGGACTGCCAAGAACTATTTCCGACGCATTGCAATGACGAACAGCCCGACTCCGTCCCCTTCCTTTTGGACAGCGCCTTTCAGGTTGACCCGCTCTCCATTGCGCGTGAAGGTTCGGTCTCCATGGCATTTCCCACAGCTCATGTCTGGCGCATCGACACGATGTGCGAAATACACCCAGCCATCCTTGCCTTCCTGAACGAAGTCCATCTGTTTGCTTGCCCAGGCGCGTCGTCCGAAATCGACAACCTCGTGAGCCCGGGGAGCAACCGTTGACTTTTGGGAAACGTATGCGGGTCCTTTTGCTCGCAGGGAGTCATAACGACCCCATTGGAATCCGCTGTACGGGGGTTGCCTCAGATTGACAGCGTTTGGATCGATCGCCGCAACCTCGCCGGTATCCAACTCAAACTGACCGACCGTATAAATTGCCACATCGGTTTTAGCCGACTTGAAGGTGTTTACAGCCTCTGTTTCACGGTCATTCTCAGGACTTAGGAGTGGCTTAACCAAATTTGAGTTGATCCACTCACCCTCGACAAATAACTCGTATGTGCCGTCCGGTTTCTTGCGATAGCTGTCATTACTCGCTTTCGTCCGTGTTCGCTGCATGTTCATGAGCGGGCTGAGATGCAGCCTGGTTCCGGGTCGAATAACGCGGCTGATACCGAAGTCCACGTTTTGGCGGTCGGTGAATCGTCTTACGAGTTCACTCTTCAGAATGTCTTTGGCCGACAGCTCCCGGGAAGAGAACCCCTTGATGGCTTTGGGATCACTCGTCTTCGTCGGAGCCGGATGGCTCATTCCTACCAAGACTGCACTGGTCGCGACTGCGGAACTCGCCAGTCCAAACATTAGCCATGATCGATTGCCTTTATCCATTTTTGATCACACCTGCAAGTCAGTTTCGTAAGTCCGGACGTTTGTTCTATTGAACGGTTTCGCCAAAGGTAAAGTTTCCAGATGCCCCAACGATCAAAGCGCCTAGATATGATTCCGCCCTATCTCTTTGCCGAGATTTCGCGCATCAAGAACGAGGCGATTGCGAGCGGAGCCGATATTATCGACCTCGGCATTGGAGATCCGGACCTACCGACTCCTCAACCCGTGATCGAGGCCCTCTGCAAGTCAGTTCAGAACCCTGGTACCCACCGATATGATGAGACTCCTCGTGGCTGGACAAGCTTCTTGGAGGCGGCCAGCGAATGGTATGAGAAGGAGTTTGGAGTCTCGATCAACCCTTCGACCGAAGTTGTGCAGTTGATCGGCTCCAAAGAAGGTTTGGCCCACCTGGCATGGACCTACATCGATCCCGGAGATGTCAGCATCGTGCCGAATCCGGGCTACACCGTTTACAAGGTCAACACGCTCATGGCCGGTGGAGACGTGCATGAAGTGGCTCTCAAACAAGAGAACGGATTCCTACCAGTCCTGGAAGATATTCCTACTGACGTTGCGAGGCGAGCCAAGCTCTTTTACGTCTGCTACCCAAACAATCCAACGGGCGCCGTTGCGACTCCAGAGTTCTATGCGAACCTTGTTAGGTTTTGCCGAGATCACGACATCCTTCTGGTGAATGACATGGCCTATGCCACGGTCGCGTATGACGGATACAAAAATCCAACGGTGTTGCAAGTCGAAGGAGCCAAGGATGTGGCCATTGAATTCCATTCGCTTTCCAAGATGTACAACATGACCGGCTGGCGACTGGGGTTCGCCCTCGGCAATCAGGATGCGGTCAACAATCTCCAAAGATTGAAATCAAACATCGACAGTAAGCAGTTCCCCGCGATTGCCGAAGCGGGCGCCGAAGCTTTGCGGAATGTCGACAACAAGCACACGATCGACATGTATCAGCGTCGCCGTGACCTGCTGTGCGATGGGTTGAACGAAATCGGTTGGCAAATTGAAAAACCAAAATCCGCATTCTACGTTTGGGCCAAGGTTCCCCGTCAGGACATGACCAGCGCAGAATTCGCGGCGGCTGTTCTCAAAGAGGCGAATATCGTCATGATCCCTGGAAATGGATACGGAGATCAGGGAGAAGGTTACGTGCGCATGTCTTTGACCTTGCTTGGAGACACGGATGGTTCGCGATTCCAGGAAGCCGTCGTTCGGATCAAAGAATCCGGACTGATCCCTTCTGGAACAGCCGTGGCACGCTAGTCAAGCTCAATTCGGTGCCGCCCAGGCGGCACCCGAACCATTTTGCGCTTCGCGTCGATCTGCGCAGCCCGCCCATCCATTTTGACTTCGCGGCCTCGTGTCGGTACCCAGCCCACTGATCCGCGCGGGATGGCAGCATCGATTGTCCATTTGGACGCTTCTGCCTTCCAACTGACGGACAGCGTGCCTGTTGGCACCCTGATCTGTCCTGCAGCATCGCTCAACGATCCCCATTCCGGCGCAATCAATATCTCCTTCCACCCCACCGACCCGGGCGCCTGTCGGATGCCAAGAACCCATCCATAAAACCACTCCATCACGTGCCCAAGCATGCAATGGTTGAGGGAATTGCTCCCCACCGTAATCGCGTCCCATGTCTCTGGCATGGTCGTGAGGCCCTTAGCCAGAATTCCGCCGTAGGATCCGACTCCAGTGCGCGAATAGACCTTGTGCAGCACGTCAGAGCGACCGGCTTCGGCGAGTGCTCGAATGAAAAAGAGGTGGCCGACATCGCCCGCGGTCTGTTGGTAGCCACGCGATTGGAGTTCTCGAACGATCCCATCCAATACGGCCGCGCGATCAGCTTGCGGAATCAGGTCAGCGCAAAGGGCCATGGCATGACCAGATTGGACACTGCCGCTATTGACCAAAGTCTTGGTTCCGGCGTTGTAGAACTTGCGCAAGAAACCTTGTCGGATACCTTCGTGCAAAGCACGGTACCGGCGAACGTCGGCAGCCTTGCCAAGGACTTGCGCGCTGTCAGCCATCGCCTGAACGCACATCGCATAAATACATGTAGAAGTAAGGTCGGTAGGAGTGTATCGGCTCGGACCCGGCGATTGACCGTGGCCATAGTCATACCAATCTCCCAGTCCTTTGCGGGCGATTCCATCTTGCGCGTCCTTTTCCAGCCAATCTACATACTTGCGCATCGAGTCGTAGTTTTCGGACAGAAATCGTGTATCTCCATACCACTCATATGCCTGCCAAGGCATGAGCACGCCTGAAGCGCCCCATTCCACAGTGAACTTGTACTGATCGTCGATCGGCCGCACCAGATAGTCTGGAGCGACGGTTGGAAATCGGCCATCCGGAACCTGGGCATCCCGTAAGTCCCGCGCTATCTTGTGGAACCACTCGTTGCAATCGTAGCGGTACATGAACGTGCGGGCGAGCAAGTGAACCTGCTCTTGCCAGCCTAGTTTTTCGCGATGCGGGCAGTCCGTCATGACAAAGGTCATGTTCGATCGCATTGCCCAGTCGACCAAATTATGAATCCGGTTGTACAAGTCGCTGCTCGATCGGAAGCTGCCCGTTTGAGCGTTATCCGTTCGAACGTGGACCATTTGGAGATCCTCCAACACTGGGAGGTCATCTGGATTCGGTTTTCCGGCGGGAACAGCGCCGGTGACTTTGACAAACTGAAATCCGTGATACCAAAAGCGCCATTCGTGCGATTCCGATTTCCCACCGGCGAGCGTGTACGAGGCCGATGCATCACCTCCCCATAGGTTGAGCTGTTCGACCTGGCCCTTCGCATTCATGACTTCGGAGGGTCGGAATTTGACGGTCTGTCCCGACTTGCCCCTCACCCGAAATCGCAGAATCGCCATGGCGTTTTGTGGAAAGACATAGGACCACTCGCCCGGCTTCGGATTCAGGATCTGAGTGGCTCGGAACGTTTGAAGCGCCCGAAAGGGTGGCAGGTTCGATTTGAGCAGCTGGGCTTTGGGAACCGCTGCGATCTTGACGGGCTGCATGTACCGTCCCTGGGGGCGGGCATCGTAGTCCTCACCAGCGAATACATGGGAAAGGAGATAGGGCCCATGCGTCCATTTCCAGCTTTTGTCGGTTGTCACGCGTTCCCGGCTTCCGTCTGCATATTCGAGTTCGAAAACGGCTCCCAGCAGGTACGGGGCATCTCCACTGAAATCTGGCATGGCATCGCCCTTTGCATATCTTCCCTGAGGTGGCTGGGCAACTCGATACCAGCTATTTCCCATTTGAAACTCCAACTGATTCAGTCCGGATCGGAGATCTTTGGTGACGTCAAATTCCTGCCAGTAGAGTGTTTTGTCGTACTGAGACCACGGTTGATTGAGGAATTCATTTCCCTGCCGCTTGCCATTCACCAGGAGGTCGTAGTGGCCCAATCCGACCACGTAAGCCTTGGCCGCTTTTAATGGCTTTGGCAAACGAACGGAATGGACAAAGACCGGGCATGGAACATCTGCCTTGCTCGAAAGCCAC
>CAMLEL010000119.1 GCA_946478935.1 uncultured Armatimonadota bacterium | reverse complement strand
CGGCTGGCCTGACCTATCGACGGGTGGCAAATACCTTCGTCGTTGCCGCGCCGGAGAACTTGCGTCGAGCCCTCTTGCCCTATGGCAACCGGGTCAAGTTTACCCTCAAGTACCTTCGACCGGACGAAGCCGCCAAAATGCTCGAAGCCTCTTTCCCAACCGTGACGGCGGAGGCTGCTGGCGACAAGCTTGCCGTGACGGCCATTCCGGCAGAGATCGTCATGGTCCGAGAGTATCTGGAAGAGAAGGAGGAGCTCGCCTCTCGCGACCTCCACACGCGTCAAATCGTTCAGATCAAGAATTCCTCGGCAAGCGTTTTAGGGCAGACGGTCAAGAACTTGTATCCGAATCTGATCGTGGAAGCCGTCGCCAATACGGAAGGTAACACGGGCAGCATCGTTTTGAGCGGCCCGAAGACAGACGTTGAAGCGGCCACGCGGATGATTGCAGCGATCGATTCGGGGTCATCAATGTCCGCCGAAGACGATGTGGTCAAGCTATACGAGATTCGATACAGCAGCGCCCCTGAACTCCTCAAGGTCCTCAAAGAGGTCGCCCCGAACGTGCAGGCTACGGCCGGACCGGCGACTTATTCTCCGAGAGTGCCTGGCTTCAATCCATTGACCAGCGCGCGAATCGGAAGTTCGACCAGCGGGGATTCTGGATCAAGCAGTGGCTCAGTCGGCACGCAATCCTCCAGCCAGTCGCAAGAACCAGTCAAGGAAGGCGAGCGATCCAAGACATTGATTATTCGTGGTCGCAAGTCGGCGGTCGACAACGTGTTTGGCCTGTTGGCTAGCATCGACACAAAGCCACGTCAGGTAGCAGTCGAAGTTCAGGTGATCGATACATCGCCAGAGTTCTCAGAACGTCTTGGGGTGAAGTGGGACTGGCTACCCTTCAATTTCTGGGAAGTGCCCAACCGAACCTTGATCAATACGACGTCGATCAATACGACACGACCCGCAGGATTCGGTCAGTTCACTCGGCTCCCTTGGAACTTTAATGCCATCTTGGATGCGATGGTCACGAACAAGGAAGCCAAGATTCTTGCCCGGCCCTCTGTCATGGTCATCGATGGTGATGAGTCCAACGTGTTCATCGGCGACACCATTCGCGCTCGGCTCGCGCAAGCAGGTGGACTCGGTACTCAAACTGTGGAAATCGCAGAATTTCCGGTCGGCATCATTCTGCTACTCAGGCCTCGGGTCAACGCCGATGGCAACATCACGATGCGCGTCCACCCCGTCGTAAGCACCATCACGGCCATCGATAGTGACAACATTCCCCAGACCAGCACTCGAGAGGCGGAAACGACTGTCATGGTGAAGGATGGAGAAACCGTCGTGATTGGCGGACTGATTCGGGATGAAATGACGAAGACCGTTCAAGAGATTCCGATCTTGTCCAAGCTGCCGATCGTGGGCGAACTCTTCCGGAGCCGATCAATCAATAAGCGCAAGAGCGAGATCATGGTTTTGATTACGCCTCGCCTGGTGAAGGAGGAAGCGCCGAAACCCGGGGGCTAACCACCATGAAGATCAATCCTGGTGACCAACCCAAGATCATTGCGCTTGTCGTGGCCATCGTTTTGTTTCTGGGCTTTGGAGTCTTTCGCCTGATGGGAAGTCTCAACAAGCCCGCGGCGACTCCGCCCGGACAGACTGGCGCAGCGCCGACGAACCATATGCCCTCGACTGCTCAGATCGCGACTGGCCAGGTTGCATCGGCCCAACCTGTCGTTGGGCAGTCGACCAACCTTCATGAGCTTTTTGCGGGAACGAACGATGGAATGCCGGTAGGAAACCCATTCCGATTGCCCGTGCCAGTGCCTAGAACTGGAGATTCAAATTCCAACCGACCTTCGACGCCGGTTGGGACTTCCACAGTACAGGGTGCCCAAGATGTCACCCAGCCACGAGGCATTGGCGGTAGCGTCGAACCCTATCCGGTGGATCCAAACGATACAAGCGGTGGAGGTGCAGCCGTTGCCATACCATCCATCCGAATCAAGGGAATCATCGCTCCTCAGGACGGTTCAGCGGCACTGGTCCTCGTGCAGCTAAACGACCGAACCAGGAGTTTCCGGGCTGGAGAGGAAGTTGCACCCGGAATTAAGATTCTTTCCATCGCGCCCAACGCCGTTCGAGTGAAAATTGGGGCTGCTACCACAACAGCAGGCGTGGGACAGGAAGTAAAGCCCGTTTAGCTGCCGATAATTGGGCATGCCCCGGCTGTTCTTGGACGAACAAACCCAGTTTATCGCCAGTCTTTTCGAGGTTCCCCAGGAACTCGAACATGCTTCACTCTCTGAGTTTCTTGTGCGGATCGTGCAGCGATGTGAGAAGTGGTTCGATGCCAGTTCGGTGTCCCTGTTCCTGGTCCAGACTGATCCCAAGTTGTTGGAACTCGCCGCCTCTTGCGGCGAAATCTCCTCAGTACCCCGAGAAGCAGTCATCGAAGTTGGGAATGGTATCGCTGGGATCGCGGTTGCTGAAGGCGTTCCCGCTCTCATAAACGATGCCGAGTTTCAGCCGAAGTTCCGAGCTTTGGTGGGGCGACGGGCTCCCACCATCAGTTCGATGATCGTGCCGTTGGTCTCTTCGGGAAGTGTGACTGGAGTCTTGAACGTCGCGCGGGCCCTTGGGAAACACCAGTTCAACGGAGATGATCTGAATTTGGCGAAGAGTATTGCTGGCCACCTTGCCCTTGCCGTTGAAAATGCCCGACTCGTGGCCAATCTTCAGTCGGCTGTGGAAGAACTTGAGCGTCACCGGGCGGAATCAGACCGACTGAATCGTCTCGCTGAGATTGGTCAACTCACGGCCGCAATCGCCCATGAAATCCGCAATCCGCTGACCGGTATCCGAAGTGCAGCTCAAATGATCCAAGAGGATGCTGCCTCCGCCAAAGAATTTGCCGCAATCATTGAAGAGGAAACGGGAAAGCTGAATGATCTTTGCTCTGAATTCCTAGCGTTCGCCAAACCAATCGAGCTCAGAGTAGACCGCTTGGACCTCGGACAATTAGGGCAGAGGGTTCTCAATCTGCTGGCTCACGAGTTCAAGGCAAAAGGAGTTCAGTCGAGCATCCAGATCTCCAACGATCTGCCGATTATTGAAGGTGACTCGGCACGCTGGGAGCAGGTCCTGCAGAACCTGCTGCTCAATGCGTTGCAGGCGACAGAGTCAGGCGGCAGGGTGGAATTGAGCGTAACGAAGAACGGATTCTTTGTCGAGGATACAGGAACGGGGATGAGCCCGGAACAGGTTGATCGCCTGTTTTCTCCATTTTATACGACCAAGGCACAGGGCACCGGCCTGGGCTTGTCCACCATCAAGAAGATCGTCGATGCCCATGGGGCCATGATCAGCGTTCAAAGCGAATCTGGACGAGGAACCCGCTTCACCATCGAGTTTGAAACAAGGAAGGCTGCTTGAGCAAAAAGAAGCTTCTATTGGTGGACGACGAGCCGAATATCCGGCGGATCCTCCAAGTTGCATTTGAGAAGTCGGGCTATGCCGTGGAAGTGGCATCTGATGGTCAGGAAGCTCTTGCTGAATTCGGATCTTTTCGGCCGGATTGCGTTTTAACGGACGTTACGATGCCGGGGATGAACGGCTACGAGCTGCTGCGTGAAGTGCGTGCCGCCTCGGATACGCCTGTCGTCATCATGACCGCATTTGGAACGATTCCCCAAGCTGTCCAAGCGATTCGTGACGGAGCGTTCGAATACGTCACTAAACCGTTCGATTTAGACCAGCTCAAGAAGGTGGTGGGAGCGGCCGTTTCGTCCAAGTCTGCACCGGCAAAGTCGGCAAAGCCCACCGGCAAACTTGGACTCATCGCCGAATCTCCAGCAATGAAGGAAGTTTTGGATACGGTCTTGCAGGTGGCTGACTCGAGGGCCACCGTCTTGATCACGGGTGAAAGTGGCGTCGGTAAAGAAGTGATCTCGAAGGCGCTTCACGCCCAAAGTACAAGATCACAGCAGCCCTTTGTGGCAGTTTCGTGCGCAGCCTTGCCCGAAACACTGTTGGAGAGCGAACTGTTTGGCTATGAAAAAGGTGCATTCACCGGCGCAACAGGCTCGAAAGTTGGACGATTCGAATTGGCCCATCACGGCACCCTGATGTTGGACGAAATCGGGGACATTCCCATGTCGGTCCAAGTCAAGCTTCTGCGAGTCCTCCAAGAGCGCGAGTTTGAGAAGCTGGGCTCAAGTGTCCCGACCAAAGTCGATGTTCGACTAATTACCGCAACCAATCGTGACCTCAAGCAAGCGGTGGATGAAGGAGCCTTCCGCTTGGATCTTTTGTACCGGCTCCAAGTCGTCGAGCTTCACATTCCGCCACTCCGCGAGCGGCTAGAGGATATCAAGCCGCTTGCTGAATTCTTTTTGGGCAAGTATTGCAGCGAAAACAGTCGGACCGCGCTGGAACTGAGCGAGGAAGCATTGGCAAGCCTTCGGCGCTATTCGTGGCCCGGTAACGTCCGGGAACTTGAGAATGCGATGGAGCGTGCCGTGGTGCTTTCAAAACCAGAACAAGCAGAGGTATCTGTTGCGCTGCTTCCATCGAGCATGAGGCAAGCGGCCTAGCTTCGCCGGCATGAGGCCTACTCGCCCCAATGCCCACGAGTCGCCGCCGTCATAATTCCTAGTGGCTCAACGTTGACCCTCTCACGAGACATCGCCAATGTCCGCCCGGCGCGCGGGATGCGTGCAAGACGAACAGGAGGTCGATCACATGATCAACACCGTCCGAATTTGGACACGCAAGCCAGCGCGGTCATTCTTTACCGCGTTCGAGAAGGAAGGGAAGTCCCCGGTACGCAAGGAAGCAAAGCCGAGGGAAGGATTCTTTGAAAGCTTCTTCAAGATGTGGGAGAGCCAGGCCGAAATGGTGGTTCGCAACTTGAAAGAGTAGCTGGCTAAAAGCCTTGAGGAGCCGTCCGCTGAATTCCAGTGGGCGGCTTTTGTCCTTCTGAGCGGATGTCCTTGGGCTCAACGGTCCCAGTAGTTCGAAGATTGTCGAACTTTTCGCCAACCCGATGCGTTTACTGTTTCATGAACCCACCGAATTACGGAAAAAGCCCCTGAGAGTCGCCTAACCTCTCCAAAAGTCTCGCTTAGGTCAATCGCCCTCGGAAGGAACCTTAACCCGGTATCCAATGTTCCAACAGATAGTGGCATTCGTGGCACTACCCAATCAGCGCCGTACGGCGCCCCTTAAAATGGCTGAAACGAAATTTAGACTGGAACCGCATGAAGAAGCCCGCTTCAACGAGCTCCTTGACGAGACCTACAAGAAGGTCTATAACATGGCGTATCGCCTGTCAGGAAGCAAAGCGGACGCTGAAGACCTAACCCAAGAGGCGTTTTATCGCGCCTATCGATCATTCCGTGACTATGAAGGCGATCGGCCCTTCGAGAACTGGATCTTCCGAATCGTCACGCGCCTGTTCCTTGACCTGCTTCGCAATCGACGGCGACGCGTCAAGGCTGTAAGCTATGACGCTCCCCTGCAGCGGGAGACGGGTGATGACAACCTTTACTTCGACATGGCGGACGATGCTCCCAACGCAGAGCAGACTCTGATGAACACGTCTCTAAGTGAAGAGATGCAAGCCGCACTCGATTCACTCACGGCGGAGCAGCGGACGCTCGTCATCCTTGCCGACGTGGAGAACGTGCCCTATAAAGAAATTGCCGAGATGCTCGATAAGCCTGTCGGCACCATTCGGTCACGCCTCCATCGAACCCACAAACTGATTCGTCACCGACTCGAACAAACTCGCCGAAAAGGCGACAAGGGTGTACCCAAGCTTGTTACGGGCCTGATGACTTCGTGAAATGGGGTCCTACGAGGGCCGATACATCGGCAGCTTGTAGGACTTCCGATACTCCCGGCGATACGGTTGAACGCTCTTTGCCGCTTTGCCTTCCACGTCCCAACGTGAGTTATTCCACTTGACCTGCTCTCCCGAAACCAGAGCGATGTTCGCCAAGTGGCACACCACAGTGGTTTGCGCGACTGAGCGGAGATCGGCTCTGGGAGTTGAACGTGTTTTGACGCAGTCAACGAAGTTCCGCCAGTGATTGCCAACAGCGGGCGATTCTTCCTTGGGCAATTCCTTCCCATCGGGATCCAGGATCACCCAGCCGCCTCGCCAGACCCGGACGGTGCGACCATCGGCACTAATGAATTCGGTTCCGTGACCGGGCTTTCCGGGGTGATCACGTCCGACTGACCAGTGCATAGTCCACTCGTGTGGATCCTTGAAGTGGTAGATGGCATCGGTTACGTCCGGGGCCGTGCGATCATCATCTTGGATGGCCCAGTTGCCACCGTAGGCTGCCACATGGGTCGGCATGACCAAGTTTTGATCCTTGCTCATCCCGAGGAGCGCGATATCCATCATGTGCACGCCCCAGTCCGTCGTCATGCCACCGCCGTAGTTCCAGAACCAACGCCAATTCCAGTGGCATCGGTTGGCCTGGTAGGGTTCAAATTTGGCCGGGCCGACCCATGTGTCGTAGTCGAGGCCCTTTGGTGGATTCGTCGGTTTTTGCTTGCCGGCCTTAAATGCATCGCTGATCCAGCAATGGCACTTGACTACTTTGCCAAGCTTGCCCGAGCGCACATACCGGATGGCGTCAGTGAATTCCTTGGTGCTCCGCTGCCAGGTGCCGACTTGAACGATCCGTCCATGCTTCTGCTGAGCCCCGGCCATGCTGACTGCCTCGACAAGGTTATGGCTGAGCGGCTTCTCGCAATAGCTGTCCTTACCAGCTTCACACGCGTGAATGAAATGCAGTGCATGCCAATGGTCAGGGCTTCCTACGATCACCGCATCGATGTCCTTCCGATCGAGAATCTTTCGATAGTCCGCATATACCGCCGGATCCTTGCCATATTTGTCCTTGACCGCCTTGAAGTCTCCAGGAATGCGATTCTCATCGACGTCGCAGATTGCGGCAACCTCAACGTCAGCGAAATTCATCAGCTCGCGCATATTGGCTGCGCCCATACCGCCACAGGCGATCAATCCAATGATGAGCTTGTCGTTCGGCGATTGCGACTGCGTAAGCCGGGAACCCTCCAGGGCGGTAGCGACGGGAGCCAAGGCGCTGGCGGCTGCAAAAGCCGCAGATCCCTTTAGGACGGCACGTCGACTGATGTCTTTTTCGGAATTGATGGACATGGATGTTTTTGAAGTTCGCATGTGAACTCTCATTTCCCTTCC
>CAMLEL010000118.1 GCA_946478935.1 uncultured Armatimonadota bacterium | reverse complement strand
CTCGCTCGAACGTGGCAGAAGCCGCACGGTTTGGCCTCCTGGCGAGCGTAGACGGGTCGGGCCTCCGCAATCATCACGCCAGTTGCGGTAGCAAAACACCCAACGTAGATTGTCGCCACGAATCGGTTCATCGTTCCGGTTATACGAGATTTCGCCCCCGAGGTTCAAAGTTGTTCTACAATTATCGAACTAATGGACGAGTTGGGTTTGTCGGTAGTGGGCTCCTTGGACTTGAGCAAAGTGCTCTGCGCCTTGGGCGATCCGGTGCGGATGCGGATTGTAGGCAGGCTATTGCAGCACGGCGAACTATCGTGCAAAAGCATTTGCTCTGTTACGCCCAAGTCGACACTCAGCCATCACTTGCGCATTCTTAGAGAATCTGGAATCACTCAGACGCGTTTGATCGGAACGCAGCGCCTGACGAAAGTGCGGGAACCGGAGTTGGAAGAGCAATTCCCAGGACTCCTGGCGCTGGTCCGCTCCGAGTGCAACATCGCGGAGCGGTCGCTGAATAAAGCAGTTTAGAATCGCTGGCCCAATAGGATTTGAAGGTTTCCTCTCTCAACGTGTGCTCGTGTCCTTCATGGACTACGACCTAGGGTACACCGACCTTGAGGAGAGGTCGCTGCAGCCTCCGGAGAATTCGTTCTCAGTCATCAAGGTGTAACCTATGTGTCCGGAACGTTTTGTTACCCATCTGTCCAGAATGGACCACTGGAGAATGGCGCGCTCGAGAGGACTCGAACCTCCGACCCTCAGCTCCGCAAGCTGATGCTCTATCCACTGAGCTACGAGCGCGTGCGGATCGGAATTATACCTTGAGTTTGAACCCGCAGGTCACACGGCCCAGCGCCGAATCCGACCGTCGTCACAACCGGCCACCACTTCCGACCCATCTCCGCTGAAAGCGACTGAAAGCACCGTTGCCCCCTCTGAATCGAAATCGCGCACTCCCTGGCATTCCAGGTTGATCAGTCGAATACGGTGTTTCTCACCGCTCGCCAACAGTCGGTCTTGGCTGCTGACGGCCACACACGGTAAACCACGTCCGGAAGGCAGCTCACAGATTCGGTGGAACTGGTCAATGTCGTAAATCGAAAGCGTATGCAGCTCGCGCGTAACCACCAGTGATTCCACCGGAGATGCCGCCATCGCGAAGACTTTGTGTTCCAGCGGCCACCGGTGCAGCATGGCGCCACTTTCAGCATCCCATACGCACAGATTGAATGCATCGGACCCGACCAACGCTTTGCCTTTGGGGCAGAACGCGAGCCGCCGGGGAGCATAGTTCTCTCCCCTTCGCCACAGGAGGTTGCCATTCGGCTCGAATGCGGCCATTGAACCGTAATCGAAGGAAGCGGCAATAACTCCGTTCGGTGAAACGGCCACGGCCTGGGGGGAGACGATCAGGAATCCAAAATGCCGTGGCGGGCGATATTGCCACTCCAACTCACCCGTCGAGATCCGGTATGCGTTGAGGGTGTCTGATGCTGCCACATATACGTGCTCTTCATCAGCCGAGAATTCAAGACCCCGAATGTTCTCGGTGGGCCGAATCTTCTCATCCCCGCTGTGGGGATCGATGTCAAGGATTTCCCTTCCCTGATCCCAAATTTTGATCTGCAGGTTCGTGTCGCCACTCGCCATAAACCGGCCGGAAGGCGAAAACCTTAGAATCTTGACCGGCGCACCGTGGGCAGGTTCAGACGTTGGAGGTTCGAGCAATGCAGTATTCATGAGATAGCCTTATCATAAGCTACTTTAGATCCTGATTCGTAAGTTCCACGTGGTGCCAATCCAAATGGATTGACTTTTGCCAAGATTCGGTGATCTTTTCGGGAACGCTGCGTTTGAGCCCGTCGCGCAGATGGAGGAGGGTTGGGTGACTTGGTTTGACCTTGAGAAAGCGCTCGGTCACTTCGAGAGCTTCTTCGAACTGCATCAGGCGGTCGAGGACCTGAGCCAACATGATTCCGGCCTGCCAAAAGCAGCCATCCAGCGTGGTGGCACGTTGCAATGCGTCGGCGGCTTCATTGAGGCGGTCCAACCGCAGCAATGCATAGCCCAGATATGCATGACCTGAGGGGCTGGCGGGCTGGATTTCCGTCCACTGTTCGGCCAGGCGCCGAACTTCTAGCCACTGCCCTTCCTTCATGTGGAGTTCGATCTCCGGAAACATGGCTCTCTATATAGTCTACGTTCAAAGGAGCGTGGCGTTATGGTCCCCTTGCGAATCAGGTCTCCAAATCCTCGCAAGAATGCCGATACATCCAATGAGGCCGCCATGCGCCTCATGGTTATGGGCGCTTTTCAAAAACTGTTGAAGCACACCGATCTGGTGGCCGGACTCGGACTCTTGACGATCGTGGGCATGCTCATCTTGCCTCTGCCCCACTGGCTGTTGGATCTTGGTCTCGTAATAGGGATCGCCTCAGCGGTGGTAATCCTCTTGACGTCGGTCAACGTGAGCGATCCGTTGCAGTTCAGCGTCTTTCCGAGTCTCCTGCTGGTCACAACCCTCTTTCGGCTCGCCCTGAGCATTGCCGCCACCAAACTCATTTTGGGAACCGGTGACGGTGGCCATGTCATCGACACGTTCGGCAGATTTGTAATGGGCGGCGACTTTGTAGTCGGCATTGTCGCGTTCTTGATCTTGGTTATCGTGAACTTCGTCGTCATCACCAATGTCGCGGGGCGCGTTTCCGAAGTGGTGGCGCGGTTCACGTTGGACGCCATGCCTGGAAAGCAAATGGCGATCGATGCGGATTTGGCAGCTGGATTGATCGATGAAGACGGCGCCAAGCTTCGCCGGAAACAGATCAAGCAAGAGGCCGACTTCTATGGCGCGATGGATGGCGCCAGCAAGTTTGTCAAGGGCGATGCCATCGCTTCGATCCTCATCATCATTGTCAACATCGTCGGCGGCTTCCTGGTCGGGTTTATGAAAGGTCAGGGAGATGCGATGACCATCCTCAAAACCTACGCCCTGCTTTCTGTTGGAGAAGGTCTGGTCTCACAGTTGCCTGCGCTCCTCATTTCAACCGCCAGCGGCCTCATGGTGACTCGAGCGGGACAGGATCGCAGCATGGGTGGCGAAGTCGCCAGCCAACTGATGGGACAGCACCGGGCAATCGGCGTTGCGGGAGTTGCTCTTGCCGCTCTCGCCCTGGTACCTGGGTTTCCTGCGACTATCTTCCTGGGTTGCGCGGCGGTGATGTTCGGACTCTATCGTTTTGTTCAGAAGAATCCAAAGAGCGCCAAGCTCCTGGATCCAGCACAAGAGACCAAACAACCTGAACAAGCCAAGCCCGCTCCAAGTGGCCCCGAAGCAGTGATGCCGTTCTTGAACGTGGACCAACTTGAAATCGAGATTGGCTATGGGTTGACCAAACTGGCCGATCCTCGAGTGGGCGGTGATCTATCCGAGCGGGTGACGGCCACTCGCCGGCAGATTGCTCTGGACTTGGGGTTTGTCATGCCCACAGTCCGCATTCGTGATTCGGTGCACCTTGCCAATAACGAGTATGTGATCAAGGTTAGAGGCGAAGAGATCGCCAGGTCGCTCGCTTCGCCAAGCGAGTTTCTCGCCGTCAGCAGCGGCGCCGTGTTGCATCCCGTGCCCGGTACTCCCACCAAGGATCCAGTCTTCGGCCTGGAGGCGCTCTGGATTGATGGCAGTATGCGCGAGATGGCCGACCGAGCGGGATACACCGTCATCGAACCCAGCGCGGTCATCAGCACGCACCTGACGGAAATTGTAAAAGCCCACGCTTCGGAACTGCTCAGCCGACAGGATGTGCTGACCTTGGTCGAGAACGCCAAACAGGTGAATGAGGCCGCGGTCAACGAGCTGGTTCCCAATGTCCTTCAAATCGGCGATATTCAGAAGGTTTTGCAGCACCTACTGCGGGAACGGATACCCATTCGCGATATGGTCACGATTCTGGAGACAATGGCCGACTTTGGTTCCCGGGTTAAGGACCCTGATCAGCTCGGCGAACTCGTCCGGGCTGCGATCTCGCGAACGATCACGCGCCAGTATCTCGATCACGAGAACAAGCTGTATTGCATCACCTTGGAACCTCAATTGGAGCGGCAGCTCAATGAAAGCGTCAGCCTTACCAACTTCGGCTCAACGCTTGTCCTCGAACCTCAAGTCCAGTCCGAGCTTGTTGCTAAGCTGCAACAGGAGATGGACAACGCATTAACGCGGGGATATCAGGCGGTACTGATTTGCTCAACTCAACTGCGGCTGCCGATGCGTCGGTTGATGGAGAAGTACATTCCTTCCCTTTCCGTCTTGGCATACAACGAGATTGCCGCTCGTGCCGACGTAGAGTTTGTCGGCGCGGTGCGAGCCGCTTGATTCCTGGCTAGGCTGCTTTGCGTTGAGAGTCGGGAAATAGCTCGATCACTTCGCTCGGCGATCCAGCTGGGTGGGTTGCCAATCCGTCCTCGATGACGGGAGCATTCCTGAGAACCAAACCGTAGAAGGCGATGGCGGCTAATATGTACAGGGCAATGATCATCGGTTATCCCTCGATGTAAGAATCGGCAGATTGAACGATTCCATAGAGGGTTCGGGCCAAACACCGGCAAGGATGCCAGAAAACGAGCAATGGCAAAGAAGGTCTCGAGCAGAATCAAGCGGGCGGTGGTCTCATCCGTTGCTCTATTTGCCGTCGCTGGCATTTTGGCCGGATCAAACATGGTGTCTCAGAACCGAGACCGCCAATTGGCGCTCGGCCCGCATGGCCAACCTCAACAGCGATTCTTCAAGAATGCCGTTGACCGGCCCGACATCGCTTCGTTCTACAAGCGCCTCAAGTCCCCCGAGAAGCTGAAGGTTGCCTCCAATTTAGGGCACTACGCAATGCCCGAAACGGTCCGATTGGCAGAACTTCTGTTAGTGGACTTTGACGCTGACGCTCGTGCGCAGCTTGGTGAGGTGCTCATCAAGTTTGCGCCTGAATACCCCGCAGAATTGGCAAAGGAGCTTAAGAATACGGGTGGCTTCCAAAAACTCGCGACCTTTCGAGCCCTCCGTTCAGCATTCGACGCCACCTTGCCGCACGTCATCAAACAGTTGGACATCACCGAAGGTCGCGCGAATGCTGCGGAGTATTTGGTCGGAGAAGGACCCAAGATTGGCGCTGCCGTGATGCCTGTCCTTGAATCCGAATTGGCGGAAACAAGACTCATAGCGGCGGATATTCTCGGCAAGATCGGATATCGACCTGCGGCTCCAAGACTCTTAGATCTTTATCGTTCAGCATTGGAGTCCGAAAAAACGGCTTACCTGGCCGCAATTTCGAACCTGGGAGATCCGATGACCGAGCCCGTGCTGATTGAGGTGCTCACAAGGTCATCGTCGTCAGAGGGCGACAAAGTCGTCGCAGTTCTCGGATTGGGCCGCATTGCAACGCCATCAGCCATCGAACGACTGTGGAGCCTTGCGGACCAAGAAGGCAACTTGCGCGATCGCGCCATCGAAGCCCTGACTTTGGCCGGCGGGCGAAGCTTGGACGGGGGTGGCAGTCAGCGAAATCGTCTTGCCGTGGCGACCGGGATCACCGGTCCCCGGGCTGATGAGGTTATCAAAACAGAGCTTTCAAACTCAGCATCGTCGCAAGCAGCGGCCCTGGCTGCCGTTGGAAGGCCCAACTTGGTGGAAGCGCTTATCCGACGCTTGAACACCCTGGACCCGCCTTCCCAGGGAGGTCAGATCGAAGAAATCGTGCATGCCCTGGCCTCAACCGGAGAAGGGAGAAAAGCGCTTCAAGAATCAGCCGTGAGGGCACGGTACGGTGGATTTATCGACCGTGAGTTGGCCAAACGCTAAGTGGCGAGTCTCTCTTTCAGTTTTGAATCCTTGATTTTGGATCGTTTCCTTGCTTCCCGCGCCCGATCGATGCTTGCTTGATCGACTGCTTTTTCGAATGAGCGAAAGCCGGCCAGTTCGAAGCCGTGCTTGTGCGCGAGCCGGGTGATCTCATCGACCTGATCGACCGTTACCTCCTTGCCCAGAGTAAAGTTCTCGACTCGCCCATCAAGGGCCAACATCATCGTTTCAGACATGCAGGCGTAAGCGGTTCTCTCGGGGAAGCCAAACCGAAAATTGAATTCGACATCGCCGGGTACGCGGACCACTCCGCCCTCGATCACCAAAACGTCCGGACGCTCCTTGGTGACTCGTGCGCTCACGTCCCTTGGCCGCGCCACATCGCATACCACGGCTCCCGGCTTCAGGTGCTCCGGAAGAATCAGTTCCTTGCCTGCCGAGCTGACGGTGATAATCGCATCGGCTTGGCCGATGTCCGCCACGTCGACAGTAGCTTGGGCATTGTCAAGTTCGTCGGCGACTGCCTGCGTTCGGCCCATATCTCTGCCAACCAAAATCGTCCTTCCGAAAGACCTTCCCAAAACTCGTGCGCAGGTCTTGCCGATTGAACCTGTCGCACCAACGACGGCCAGCACCGCATTCGGCATGTCGACGTCGAGTCGGCGGCAAGCTTCGACCGTGCCCTCGATGGCGGTTGCGACCGTATACGAATTGCCCGTGGTTACTGCCCCGATCTTCGTTCGTTGGGCGACCGTGATGCCACCGTCTCCGACAACACTCGTAAATGCGCCAAGGCCGATGATGTCCGCTCCCAAGTCGGCGGCCAAGTCCCCACACTTGGCGATCTTGTCATAGACTTCGTCGATCGGCAAAGTCTTGACCATCTGGTTTGGTGTCAGGGGCAGTCCGATGAACCAACCTTCTGTCTCGGCCCCGGTAGGACTCTTGATGCCCGTGATCTTGCTCATCACGACGGGGTCTTTTCGACGAGCAAACTCCTCGACCACGAAATCAGGCAAAAACTTCGCAATCGGGTACTTCCGTGCGATGTCCCTTGCGCTCAGGGGATGGATGATGAATCCGAATCGTGTCAAGGGTGTTTCCTACTCCAGAGATATCCTACAAGACGCAATAAAAAATGTACCAGGACCACTCTAGGTGGCAAGGGCGATGATGTTTGGCTTCCAGGACAGTTTATCGAGGATAGACAGATAGTCTTGCTCAGACATTTGCTCTGGTTGCTTACCGAGCAGCGCAACGATGACCCCTTCCATCACATTCGTGGCAAAGGTTTCACCGCCCATCATTGGTGTAGTAGTAATCACCCTATCAACGCCAGCCTTTTGTAGCCATTCAAGATCGGCCTTTCTCACCGTCTGAGTGATGACCGTCTTCCCATTCAGATCGTC
>CAMLEL010000117.1 GCA_946478935.1 uncultured Armatimonadota bacterium | reverse complement strand
CGCGGGTGTGCCGTTCACCTACGGCGCGTTGCTCACCAGCCCCACCGGCACGCAGAGTCTCAACTTTTAAGTCATCCGGATCGATGTTGACTTCAGTCTCTTCAATTTCAGGAAGGACCTCAACCTTGGCGAACGAGGTGTGGCGTCTTGCCGCTGCGTCGAATGGCGAGATTCGAACCAATCGGTGGACGCCATTTTCTGCCTTTAGATATCCGTAGGCGTTTTCGCCAGAGATCATCAGTTGGACCGAGCGATATCCGGTCACATCACCCGGAGTTTCGCTTAGGATTTCCGTTTTGTAACCACGGTTCTGGGCCCACCTGACGTAGAGTCGAAAAAGCATGGAGGCCCAGTCGCAGGCTTCCGAGCCACCTGCGCCAGCGTTTATTTCAAGCAGTGCGTTCCGCCCGTCATGCTCACCGCTCAAGAGAGTGCGGAGTTCGTAGGCATCTAAGTCCTTGAGGAAAGCAATCGCCATGACATCCGCTTCATGCTCCAAGTCTTCGCTTGGATCCATTCGCAGCATTTCATACAGCTCGCCAATGTCGCGTTCTGTTTTTTGCAACTCGGCAAGCGGCGCGAGGATGTTCCGCAGACGTGAAAGCTTTTGGAGCGTACGATTGGCCGCTGATGGATCGTTCCAGAATTCTGGTTGGGAGGACTGCTCCTCCAGTTCACTTATCTGAGACAGGAGTCGAGGCTGGTCAAAGATGACCTCCGATAGCGTCCAGCCTCCCTCGAGCCTTGGACAGCGCCTCATACTGATCAACGTTCAGCATGGCAAGGACTCTACCCGATCCATCGAACTTTCTGAAGGTCGCATTTTGTCAATGGAGTAGGCTTACCCAATTGAAGGAGGGTTTTATGCGTCTTTATGTCCGCATCCTCTCCACACTCGCAATCGTCCTCGCTAGTACGATCGCGTGTTCGGAGAGTGTCGAATTCGTACCTGACGAGATCTTAGTTAAATTCAAAGGCTCCACCCGGATTGCCATTACATCGGCCACCATGGCCAACCGCGCGATCAATGCCCGCACACTCACCGTCATCCCCCGGATTGGGGTCAATGTCGTAAAAGTGCCATCCGGCATGTCCCTGGATGATGCGGTCTTCTACTATCAGCGTCTCTCCACCGTCGAGTACGCGGAAAAGAACGCCAAGAAGCAACTGACCTTCGTTCCAAACGATCCGCAGTTCAATCAGCAATATGGCCCTCAAAAGGTCAAATGCCCGGAGGCTTGGAACATCTCGAAAGGCTCGGCAACGGTGATCGTGGCGGTCATCGATACGGGAATCGACCTCAACCATGAAGACTTGAAGGATAAGCTGGTTCCGGGATTCGACTATTCGGACAACGACAGCGACCCCACCGCCGCTGGCGACCACGGTGTCCACTGCGCGGGAATTGCAGCCGCAGACACCGATAATGGCAAAGGTGTCGCGGGCGCGGGCTTTAACACCCGAATCATGCCCTTGAAAATCTTTCCAAATGCGACGGACGCGGCCTCATCATCGGCCATCATCCATGCTGCCGATAATGGCGCAAAAGTCATCTCGATGAGCTACGGCGCATATTTCGAATCGACCACGGAGCGCAACGCCATCAACTATGCTTTCGGCAAGGGCCTCATCTTGGTGGGTGGAGCGGCCAACGACAACGTGTCCAACAAGTTCTTCCCCGGCGCATTCCCGAACGTGATCGCCGTCGGTTCAACGGGAACGTCGGACATCAAGTCTGACTTCAGCAACTTCGGTCAGGACTGGGTGGATGTCGCCGCTCCCGGCGAGAACATTCTCAGCACGATCACCGGTGGCTATGGACATTCAACTGGAACCTCCATGTCCACTCCATTGGTCGCCGGCGTCGCCGCCCTTTTGTGGGCTCAGGCAATCCCTGGCACGACGAACGTACAAATTCGAAACGCCATCGAGTCGACCACTGACCCAGTTCCCGGCAACTTTTTCAAGTTCGGCCGAATCAACGCGTTCAAGGCGATTCAATCGCTCGATCCTGGTTCTGCCACGCTCAGCGATGTCACCAACGTTGAAATCTGGACCGGCGCTGGCGCCTCGGGCTCTGCCTCGGATTTGAATGCCACCGACGCGTCCTTCTTCACGGTGACGACTTCGCCCACGAATCTGGGCCAAGTTGGCGGCGCAATCATCGACTTTGGATTCAACGGAAGCGTCACCGACCTGCGAGAATCCTTGGCGCTGATCGAAGCGAATGGACCGAGTGGAAGTACGGGTCAGCTCTATCTTTGGGACAACTCAAAGAGCAAGTTCACCTTGGTCAAAGCGTTCCCACTCAGGCCCTCAGGAACCAAGCGTGAGCGAATCTCGCTTCCCAAGGACTTGACGAACTACGTTTCTGGCGGCAACCTTCGAATTGCAGTCCGCGCGATTGGCCCCAACCGATTGCCAAGGTACTGGAGGAAGGGCGCCTTCGACTTTCAGATCGGATTCGCCCAGATATCTACCCGAGAGAACTTCTCAGGTTAGTCGGCATCGCCGGTAGAGTCCGCTCTACCGGCGAGAAATCTTGCGTGGAATTTGATTAGATTCCCCAATTTCGCAATGTGTGCGATACTATAACCAAATATGTCTTGCGTGGATCAGGGGATCCGCTTGAATTTCGTTAAAGCGCACGTGCGCAAAGGGAAAGTCGAGTAGCAAGCGATACAGCACTGACTAGTCCAAGATCGATCAATAGCCATGGAAATGCGTTCAATTAAATGGACGACGAGCTTCGTCATCGGAGCGATCGCCGCCACATCATTTTCTCAGACCACCAGTAATGAGGTCATCCTGCCGTATCGCCAAATCCCAACTGGCCCGGCGACCGTCATGAACACCGCGGAATTCTCACCGCAGATCAAAGAAAGGTTCGAATTTACAGCGCGACCGTTGTCGCCAAACGAAACACCCAAGGTCATCCCCGTGGGCAAATCGAACAATCTGCGAGCCGGAAATGTAACCACTACCAAGCGTGGGCAGTTGCGAGCCAAATTCCCCGGAATCGGATTCACCGGGTTTGTTCCACCTGACCCTGATCTTGCGGTAGGGCCGAATCACATCGTCGCGGTAGTCAACAGCGACGTCGCATTTTTCAACAAAGCGACCGGCCTCAAGACTTTCCAGCAGAGCGGAGATGGGAACGGCTTTTTCAACAATATCGGAGTGACGTCGGACTTCACGTTCGACCCCAAGTGCTATTTCGACCGACTTTCCCAACGGTTCTTCGTTCTGTTCCTTGAGCTTGGCGCGGCCGACAGCAAGGTATTGCTTGCTGTTTCGGACGATGCTGATCCGAACGGTACTTGGTTCAAGTACCGAATCGAAGCAAAGGTTACGGAAGGCAGCAACACGTGGTGGTTGGACTACCCGGGCTTCGCGGTCAACAAGGATGCCGTGGTTTTCACCGGCAATATGTTCCCGCTTGGTGGTAGCGCTTCGGGCGTATTCACCTCGATCGCAGTGCTTCCAAAAGCGCCGCTGCTAACCGGCGGCTCATCTACTGCAAGCTACATCAAGGACACTACGATGTTCACCTTGCAGGTGGCTCGCACGGCTGATGCATCCCAATCGATCATCTACGGCGCAGCGACCGCAAGCACTTCATCGATCCGCATGACGGCGCTGACCAATTTGACCGGCACACCGACTCTCCAAAAGGCAGACGTCACGGTTCCCGTTTTTGGCTTGCCGAGCGATGTCCCGGCCGCCAGTGGGCGAATGCTCGACGGCCTCGATGGACGGCTCTACAATGCGCACTTCCGCGGAGGCCGCCTCGTGACGGCTCACACGGTCAAACACACGGACGGTCGCATGAAGGCCCGATGGTACGAATTTGCCGTAAACAACTGGCCGAATTCCGGTACCCCATCGCTTCGTCAGGCTGGTGACATCCTGCTCGGTGGG
The DNA here is from genome assembly GCA_946478935.1 of uncultured Armatimonadota bacterium. The sequence continues at coordinate 3,358 of CAMLEL010000117.1, read as the reverse complement.
ACCAACACCCACATGCCGGCGATCAATACCAACTCGGCCGGAGACATCTCGGTGATCTTTAGCCGCAACAACGCTTCGACGAATCCAGAAACTTGTATTGCTGTGCGCTTCGCTACGGATCCACTCAATACAATGGGCGCTCCTCAAGTGATCGCGACTTCTGCAGGAACTTACGGCGGCGCTGGATTCAACCGCTGGGGTGACTACTTCGGATGCGAGATCGATCCGGTCGATAACCTCACTTTCTGGGGTATCGGCATGGTCGGCGCGGTTGGCGGCAACTGGACGACCCACATTAATAAGTGGAGCGTATCCTCTGGCGCTGGCGCCGTCCTCGTCGATCCGCTCGGTGAGTCGTTGGTTCAAGGTACGCATATGGGCGGCGACCTGATCTCCATCAGCGCATCGGACAATAACAAGTACTCCCTGCGATCGATCCTGATCGACAGGTCAGGACAAGAGACGACGAGCGGAATTGCTGCCGTTGGTCAAGTAGCTTCCTTCCAAGTCGACTTTGATCTTGACCTCACGCAAGGCGCCGTCGTCGATCTAAAGGCAGTGATCGAAGCAAGCGTGAATTCATCCGGACCTACGGGCCAGATCTTCGCTTACAACTGGAATACGGGCACGTTCAAGTCCATCGGAAACTTCTCGATGAGCAGCAGCGACCGAACGGCGACCATTTCAATCCCACGAACTTCGATTTCGAACTACGTGGACGCAACTGGTCAAGTCCGCATCTTGGTGCGAGCTTTCGCTCCTGTTCGCGGTGGTCGCCCGAGCCGAATTCCGCCGCAGTTCATCTTCAATGTGGACCGCGTCGCACTTTCACCGGGCTTCCAGGCACCCTAGTCAGGCACTAAAAAGCCGGGGTCCAGAATCTGGACCCCGGCTTTTTTTATCCAGCGTGGTCGAACCCGGCTGCCGTCCTACTCGGATGATAGGCTTTGGTCAGCGTGCCCGTGGCAAACAATGATCGGAGTGCGGCGACCGTTTGAGCTTTTGCGCCAATCAATGAACCCAGGAGCCTTCGGTCAGCTTCGCACAAATGATTTTGGTCTCCCGGGGAGATTCGCGTATGGGCTGACTCCAGATTGCTCAGAATGTTGTCGCGTTCGTCAAGGAGGGAGCTCACCTCTGCCCATCGATCCATCAAGATCGCAGACTCAATGGCCAGGCCTAATAGTCGATATCGCTCCACGAGCAGGCTGCGACTAGGCTGCAATCGGAACCTCGAAGGGATCGACTCGAGATAATTGTTCAACGGTTACCCAACTCTCCCGTAGATCGCACATGATTCCGATGCATCGGTCGATCGGTTCCACCTTGTCCCCAAGATTTGCTTCGACCAACTCGTTCAGGACATAGGTGTATAGGGCGAGTAGGTTTTTGGCCACATCACCGCCTTTTTCCATGTCCAGACAGGACATCAACTCCATGACGATTCGCTGGGCTTTCTGAATATTTTTATTCTGAAGCTCCAGGTCTTTCTGGTCGATACCGTACTTTCCTGCTTCCATGAAGCGAATCGCTCCATCGTAAAGCATGACTACCAACTGAAGGGGCGATGCCCCGTTTACCGCGTTCTTCTGATATTCCTGAACGAATCTGCCGTTTGCCAACGATAACCCTCGCAGTCTCTAAAAGACTCCAAGAAAGATTGTCGGCAGACCTGGCGCCCGAACTCATGGCAAGTTCGGATTTGGCTGTATGGGCCGCCAAAGCAGCAGCGTCATGGCGGCGATAAGCAAGCTTGCCACCACAACTGCGATAGGTGCAAACCACTGGATCCATGCTGGATAGTGCGGTTCTTCAATTTGACGGGCGGCCGCTTCCAGAAAGACCTGCTTAAACCGAAGATGGAGAAAGATCGAGGCTGCCACCATTCCACCAATGAATCCGGCAGCGCCCGCAATTTCAAACTTTCTTGCAGCGAACACCCCCAGGATAAAGGCAACTGGCAAACCGGCCGCTGAAGCGAGCAGCAATGTGCCCAATTCGTCAACTCTGAGCCAGACAAGGAACGGCCAGATTGCAAGCCCGTACACCACGAACGATGTCACCACGAAGCCCGAACAGCCAAACAGCATCTGGGAGTCCATGTCTGGCTCCTTTCTCTGCGAGTTTTCGAGTAATTCGTCAGTGCGGATCGGTTCCAACGCTCTCCTATTCTGCTCCGAATTCGGGAGGTCCTTATCGCAGTTCCATAGTCCCTAGTTGAACTTCGATTCCTTCGGGTATCATTCGCCCTTGGTCGAAAGACTAAAAAACCATGCCCCAGATCAGGCACGCCGACCCTGCCAAGGCGACGCTGAACCGATCTGATAACGGTGGAGACTGAATGGCAAAGAAATGTCTAATTGAAAAACAGGCCAAGTTGGCAGCAACTTGGGATCGGCTCCGAAAGGAGCTTGAAGCGATTGAGGCCCTCCCTAAGGAGAAGCGGGAAGCCGCTTTGGCCGAATTCAACGCACGACGCGTTAAGAATCGCCAGTTCAAAACTCGGCTTTACAACCGATGCGCGATCACTGGTCGCGCTCGCGGCAATATCCGATTCTTCGGAGTCTGTCGCCAGGTCTTTCGTGAAAAGGCTCACCTGGGTCAAGTCCCCGGCGTGAAGAAGTCGAGCTGGTAAGGAACCGGAGGTAATTCAATGCATAGCGATCCCATCGCGGACCTCTTGACGCGAATCCGAAACGGCGCACAAGCGCGTTTGGCCACCGTCGACATTCCGCACAGCAAAATCAAAGTCGAAATCATCAAGATTCTCGAGGCTGAAGGCTACATCACCAGCCACGAGGTCACGACCGAAAGCAAGTTTCCGACCATCAAGGTGCACATGCGCTACGATGCGAAGCGGAAACCGCTCATCAGCCATCTTTCCAGGGTCAGCAAACCCGGTTTGCGCGTTTACAAGCCTTGCGACGATCTAAAGCCGATCCGCAATGGTTTGTCTACAAGAATCCTGACGACCTCCCAGGGCGTAATGACCGACCGAGAAGCGCGAAGGCGCAAGATCGGCGGTGAAGTCCTCTGCGAGGTGTTCTAACCATGTCAAGAATTGGACTTAGACCGATCTCTGTTCCCAATGGCGTGACCATCTCCGTCGAAGAAGCGACGAACACGGTCACGGTTAAGGGGCCAAAGGGCGAACTCAGCCAACCGATCAGCCGCTTGCTGGAAATCAAGCAGGATGATGGCAAGCTTGAGATATCGCGCCCCAACAACCTTCGCGAAGCTCGCAGTCAGCACGGATTGGCTCGCACCCTGATCAACAACATGGTCGAGGGTGTAACCAAGGGACACTCCAAAACGCTTGAGATTGTCGGTGTTGGCTACCGTGCAACGATGGAAGGCA
>CAMLEL010000116.1 GCA_946478935.1 uncultured Armatimonadota bacterium | reverse complement strand
TCCCATTCAGATCAAGTGTACATCGGCTGGTACCCTTAGTCCTTCAATGATCGACCGCTATACCACGTCCCCCATGGACGCCATTTGGAGCCGGCAATCCCGCTATGAAACTTGGCGAGATGTGGAAGTCGCCATTTGCCAAGCGCATGCGGATGAGGGAACCATTCCTAAGGAAGATTTTGCCGAGATCAAGGCGAAAGCGTCTTTTTCCCTTGAGCGCTGCGACGAACTGGAGAAGGAAACTCGGCACGATTTGGTCGCATTCGTGCGCAATTTGGAAGAGAACGTCGGCCCCGCCGGTCGTTGGATTCACTTTGGAGTGACCAGTTACGATGTGATCGATACGGCGACCGGAATCATGCTTCGAGATTCGGCTGACGTCCTGCATGAGTCCGCGGGCAAGCTCCGAGATGAGTTGAACCGTTTGGAGATTGAGTTTGGAAGTGCGCCACAGATCGGTCGAACGCATGGTGTCCATGCCGAGCCCATAACGTTCGGACATAAGGTCCGAAGTTGGCGGAACGAACTGGATCGGAACGTTGCGCGGTTGATCGAGGCCCGACAGCAGATTGCCGTTGGAAAAGCGAGTGGGCCGGTCGGTATTCACGGTATCACGTCGCCGCACTTGGAGAGGAGAGTCTGCCACCTGTTGGGTCTTGAGGCAGACCCTGTTACCACCCAAGTCATCAATCGGGATCGCCACGCGAACTTCTTGAACACACTTGCGCTGCTTGGGGCCGGCTTGGAACGGATTGCCACCGAACTCAGAAACCTTCAGCGAACAGAAATCTTAGAAGTGCAAGAGGGGTTCGCTGCTGGTCAAACGGGGTCGAGCGCCATGCCGCACAAACGGAATCCGTGGAACAGCGAAACCGTCTGTGGCCTTGCGCGGCTACTGCGCGCAAACGCGCACGCCATGTTGGAAAGCATTGCGACTTGGCATGAGCGTGACCTGACGAATTCTAGTCTGGAGCGGGTTATCTTTCCCGATTCCTGCCAGCTTGCAGACTTTATGCTGAAGCGGATGACCTCGATTCTTGCCGGACTGCAGGTTTTCCCGGATCGGATGCTTCAGAATCTGCGGCTTATGGGTGACCTCGTGTTCAGCGAGCACTTGATGGTCGAGTTGGTGCGATCGGGAATGAGTCGAGCTGACGCTTATAAGGTCGCCCAACGCAATGCCTCTAAAGCCTGGGACGGTGAAGATTATAAAACCAGTGTCGCCAACGATCCTGATGTTCAGAAGCACCTAACCGCAGAGGTCATAGAGAAGGTATTCAGTCTGGGCCACCATCTCCGCCACGCTGCGGGCTAGCGCGGGACGACTTGCGCGTCAATGATGCTGCGGAGGACTCGATCGGAACTTAAGCCCTCCACTTCTGCCTCCGGCCGAAGCAACACGCGGTGACGAAGTACGGGCAGGGCAAGTTCCTTGACGTCGTCGGGAATCACGTAATCCCTTCCCCGAAGTGCTGCGACCGCCTTGGAGCAATTCAGGAGCGAAATGCCAGCGCGTGGCGAACCGCCAACCAACACGTCATTGGAGTTTCTGGTTGCTCGAACCATTTCGTAAATGTAGTTGAAGACTTTGTCCTCTACGGTGACTCGCCCGACTTGTGCTTGCATGTCAGCAAGTTGCCCTGCGTCGACTACCGGCTGAATGCCGTATTCGTCGAGATTCTGGGGTCTGAAACCGGCATGATGCCGTTTCAAGACTTCGACCTCCGCGTCAGCTGTCGGATACTCGACGATCACTTTCAGCAAGAATCGATCTTGTTGGGCTTCCGGCAGCGGATAGGTCCCTTCGAAGTCGATCGGGTTTTGGGTGGCAAAGACGATGAACGGAGGAGGCAAGGTATAAGGTTCGCCATCAATCGTTGCCTGACGCTCTTCCATTGCTTCCAGAAGCGCGGCCTGGGTTTTCGGCGGCGTCCGATTGATTTCATCGGCCAAGAGGATATTGACGAATATCGGTCCCTTGCGAACTTTGAAGTCGGTGGTCTTGGGATCGAAGATTGTAGTACCGATCACGTCCGAGGGCATAAGGTCTGGCGTGAATTGCACCCGGCCGTATTCGAGGTTCAGCGTCTTGGCCAGGCAACGGACCAAAAGCGTCTTGGCTACGCCCGGTACACCTTCCAGCAGTACATGGCCATTGGCCAAGATGGCCACGAGCACCTGCTCGACCACCTTTTCCTGACCTGCAATTGCCTTGCCAACTTCACTTCGAATGCGGCCCGATAACGCCTCGACACTCATGGCTCGCTAGGATACCTGCGAGCCTGGGTAGCGACGTCAAGCAGCGTTTGCCGATTCGATGCAAGTTGCCATGCAACGGCGACAGGTTTCTGCGCAGCGACGGCAATGCTCCATGTCACTGTACTTCTCGCATTCGGTGGCACAGCGCTCACAGACTTCTGCGCACTGCTTGCAATCCGCATTGGAGCCCCGACGCATGGTTTCGATGCAGCGATCACACATCATCGCGCATTCGGCGCAGACCTCCACACACTTTTCCATACCTTCCATACCGCGACATGCATCAGCGCACCGACGACATTCCGCTGAGCATTCGGTACAAGCGTCAATGCACTTATCCAGAACGGTCGTTTGCATTTGAACCTCCAACAGGAAATTCTTAGACGCTCAAAAATTCCGGAGCCGCCTACGATACTTTGTTGATTCCAACGAGGACTCCAAAAATCAAATCCTTAACCGATCGTTAACCCTTTCAAAACGATGCTTTAACAAAGCAGGCCCTTAATCTTGGCTGGAGTTCCTAATGAAGAAAGCCTTTACCCTCATCGAATTGTTGGTTGTGATCGCGATCATCGCGATTTTGGCGGCCATCCTGTTCCCCGTTTTTGCTCAAGCCAAGATGGCGGCCAAGAAGTCGGCCGATCTTTCAAACACCAAGCAGCAGGGAACCTCTCTGCAGATCTATCTCGCCGACTATGACGATGTCTACCCGCAGGCGTATTACTATCCGAACGATAGCAGCAGCTCAGGCGGATACGTGCAATGGACCGGCGTTCTTCAACCCTATGTGAAGAACCTTCAAATCTTTGTGAGCCCAGTCGACGAGCTCAAGGGTATGGCGCCCACGAACTTTTCGACCGCGACCAATAACAAAGGATTCGGAGTTCCCGCTGGCCAAACGCCACAGGTCAACGCTGACATTGACATCCAGGCGCCCCGACTGAGCTATGTTGCCAACGCGGCCATTATGCCGCGAAAGCGACGTACTGCTGACCCAGCGAACGTGGTGAGCGCAACATCGATCGACGGTGTTTCATCGACCATCGCCATCGGTCCCCTCACCTCGATTCCAGCTTGTATCAACGACGTTTCATCCGCATCAGGTGTGGCATACAAGAGCCACCGACCGGCCAATGCCGTGATGCGTGATAGCGCGAACACAAGTCCATTCATTGGAGAATCGGCTGCCGAGTATGGACAGCCGCTGTGGGCCCTTTCCGTCGATAAGGCGGCAGCGGACCTAGCCTCATGCCGAGTCAACAGTGCGCTGGGGCTCTCGCATATCGTATACGCCTCACCATATCGCTTCGGTGGGACGGATCGCAAGCCGAAAGAGGGTGGCGCGAACTACGTCTTCGCTGACTCAAGCGCAAAGTTCCACACCTTGTCCTCGACGTTGAATCCGAACAAGTATCTGTGGGGAACCCGCATGTACTCTGCCGGTGGAGCGGTGATTTACAAGGCTGGCCTTCCTGCGATCGCTGGCAACGAAGTCAACTAACTTCTAGAGCCTTCAAGGAGAGTGAGCGGGGAGACCCGCTCACTTCTTTTTTTGAAAATCATTTCGAAAAACTTCGAAATGAATGGTATTATCATTTCGTAGTATGTCGAAATGATCGCTTTCAAGTGGTCATGGAATCTCGAAATGATGACGCAAATCCTTCAACCCTTGGCTGAAAGCCTCAGCCGAAATGCCGCCCAAAGCTTGGCGATCACTGTCGCTGCGAGCTTGGCGTTGTTCGCGGCCTGGCGATTGCTTGAAAAGAAGTGCTGCTAGTCAGTTCGAATGAATCGATGCAATGGGATACTTGAATGATGGAATTCGACCCTGCCACCGCTGAAGCAGCATCGCTCTTTCGGGCTTTAAGCGACCCAACTCGCCTGAAGATCTTGCGGATGTTGGCTTGCTGCCCAGGCGAGCTTGAAACGGTCGAGTCTCCTACAGCAGGAGAAGTCTGCTGCCGAATCACCGGTGAGGACAAGATCAATTCGACGATCTCGCATCATCTGAAGATCCTCCGGGAGGCCGGATTGATCACGATGGAGCGGCAAGGAAAGTCGATGTGCTGCTGCCCAAGTCCAGAAGGCTTGGCGCGGGCCCGGTCCTTCCTGGAATCCATCGACAGTTCAAGTGGAGCCTGTTGCGGGAGGCAAACAAATGAGTGAACAGTTGACCAACGATCGTGAAGCGCTCCGAGATGTGGTGCGCCAGAAGTACGGCGAAGTCGCCGTTAGTATCCTGAATTCTCGGGATGGCGGATGTTGTGGCTCTGGTGGGAGTTGCTGCGGGGCCGCGAAAGAGGACGACCCCATCACCTCGAAACTTTACAGCGAGCAAGAAGCCAGGGAAGTACCTGACGAGGCGTTCCTCGCTTCGCTGGGCTGTGGCAATCCAACTGCATTAATACAGCTGAACAAAGGTGAAACGGTGCTCGACTTGGGCAGCGGTGGGGGCATCGACGTGCTCCTATCTGCGAATCGTGTGGGCCCTCGAGGATTCGTATATGGTTTGGATATGACGGACGAGATGCTTGCTCTTGCCGAATCCAACCGCACCAAGATGGGCGCGGTAAACGTGAAATTCCTAAAGGGAGTGATCGAAGAGATTCCCCTCCCCGAGCAGGCGGTGGACGTCGTGATTTCCAACTGCGTGATCAACTTGTCGATCGACAAGGGACAGGTCCTTCGCGAGGCGTTTCGCGTCTTGAAGCCGGGAGGTCGGTTCGCCGTTTCAGATGTGGTAGTTCGCGGCAAAATGGACGAAGCTCTGCGTGCTGATCGTGAAGCTTACGTGGGCTGTGTCGCAGGCGCTTTGGAGGTCGATGAGTATCGCCGGCTCCTTACGGAAGCTGGTTTCGAGGACGTCGAAATTCAACCCACCCGAGTCTATGATTTTGGCGATTCTGGAAAGGATACTGGCGAAGTGATGAGTGCCTTTGTTCGAGCGACAAAGCCTTCAATTTCATGACGTATCTCTTCGTCTGCGTTCATAATGCGGGCCGTTCGCAAATGGCGGCCGCATTCGTGGACCACTACGCCTCCCTTCACGGTCTCTCCGTGAAGGGAGAGTCTGCTGGAACTCGCCCTGCAACGGTCGTGAATCTCATTGCAGTGGCTGCCATGAGGGAGGTTGGAATCGAACTGGGTTCGAACGTGCCGAAACTGCTGACTTCAGAAATGGCTGCCAGAGCAGCGAAATCGATAACGATGGGCTGCGGAGTTGAAGGCGAATGTCCCAGCAACATCCACATTTCAGAGGACTGGCAACTACCCGACCCGGCTGGTCAATCCATCGAGAAGGTTCGTGAAATACGAGATGCCATCGACTGCAGAGTCAAAACACTCCTTGGCTTGACTTAAACGGTTAAATTCGCAACTTTCTTCCCCCAGAAACTCCCTGCTGTATGGAATACCTAGATTGTCGCCATGGGCTTGGCGGGGTTCGAGGAGTTGAATGAAGCTGCGGCAACGTGTATTGGTTGCGATTGGGGCGACAACGGTCGTGCTGATCGGCGGCATCTATCTTCTCTCCAGCAATTTGCTCATCGAAGGTTATGTGGAGCTCGAGAAGCGTGAATCTTCTCGAAATGTAGACCGTATTCGCGACGCTCTGAACGGTCATGCCGAAGACCTCCATCGCGGCAATATCGACTGGTCTTCGTGGGACGATGCCTACCACTTCGTAAAGCACCGCAACCAGGATTTCATTGATGCCAACTTGGAGAACATGACTCTCAAGTTGGACATGATGCTCTTCTTGGACCCTTTGGGCAAGACGGTCTATTCAAGGCCGGTCGCCAGGACAAAGGGAGTCAAGCCCCCCGATACGGAATCCGTCCGCCGTGTGCTCGGATTTGATCGTCCAGAAGGCTCAAAGGATCCTATGCGCGCGGTGGGTGGCATTGTGTTGTTGGATGGAAAGCTGGCGTTCGTCACAGTAAGACCCATTCTCAACTCGGATCGAAACAAGGCGCCACGTGGCTGGCTCGCTTGGGTGTTGTTCATCGACGCAGCTGAGCAAAAAAGCCACGCTGACCGTTCCCATATTTCATTTGAGCTGTTTCCACTTTCAGTGCGAAACCTACCAGCGGACGTCCGAAACGCAAGGCAGCAATTACACAATCTAGAGGCGACGATTTCCCGTCCCATCGACTCGGAGCAGGTAGCTGCATTCGGATTGATAGGTGATCTTCGCGGCCAACCCTGCGGCATTGTGCGCATTGTCGACCCTCGTGCGATCTACCACCAGGGAGTCGAAAGTGCCCAACAATTGCTCGGCATCGTTGCCATCGCCGCGCTCGCATTCTCACTTGTCTTCGTCGCGTTAATCGATGCCTTCGCCCTGCGACGTATCCAAAGTCTGACTCGCCAGGTCGAGAACGCGATCTTGGATGGTGCGGAGTCGCGCGAAATCCGCTTGGCCGGAAACGACGAACTGACTTGGCTTGCACTCAAGACCCAGGGAATGGTTTCAAAGCTTCAGGATCGTCGAGAGCAGTTGAGTCGCAGCCATGATCGACTTCAAGAGACCGTTAGCAAGTTGGCTTCGGCCAACTCGGTTCTAGAACACGCTGTGGAAGGCATTGGCAAACTTGATTTGGATGGTCGAATCAGCACCACGAATGTGTCCTTCGCGCGCAGCTTGGGTCATACAAGATCTACTTTGAGTCAGCGTCACTGGAGCGTGATCATCTGCGAGGGCGACCAACCTGCCTTTGCCCATGCGCTTGAAGAGGCCAGGACGGGCGGTAAGGCCAGAATCGAAGTCCACGCCCTGCGGGAAAACGGGAGCCAGTTCCACGCCGAGGTTCTCATTGTGCGCTCCGATCGCCCTGGCGTTAATGCCGAGGGTTTCCACATCTTTCTCAAAGATATCTCGGAACGCAAGCTGCTTGAGACGCAGATCGAGCACCAGGCATTTCACGACGGGTTGACGGGTCTACCGAACCGGCTCAAGTTTATGGACCGACTGAGTTACGCCCTTACGCGGAGTCGGCGTCGATCCCAGGGACTAGCTGTTCTCTTCTTGGATCTGGACAATTTTAAGATCATCAATGACAGCCTTGGCCACGATGCCGGAGACCAACTGCTAATCCATATCGCACACCGATTGGAAGAGTGCGTCCGAGAGGAAGACACGATTTCCCGGCTC
>CAMLEL010000115.1 GCA_946478935.1 uncultured Armatimonadota bacterium | reverse complement strand
CATCAGCTCCTGCCAAGAGCCGAAGCCTTGTTTGTTGCACTTCCCCTTACGCCCGAGACAGAGAGCTTGTTGGGAGCCCCGGAACTGGGCAAACTACCGGCAAATGCGGTCATTTCGAACATTGGCCGGGCCAAGATTTTTGACCAGGCAGCACTGTTCGAAACACTGCAGGAAGGTCGGATCGCAGGCGCTGGCATCGATGTCTGGTGGAACTATCCAAAGTCAGACGAGCCGTGCTTCCCCTCCGATTTTCCCTTTCACGAATTGCCCAACGTCGTGCTTTCACCGCACGTAGGTGGTTCGAGCGATGCCTCTGAAGCACATCGCGTGCAAGCACTGGTCGAACTCGTACGCGGCATTTCGTCGGGCACTGCTCAGCCTGCTTCAGCCTCTGCGGGCTACTAGGACTGTGAGACAGTCCCCGTACTCGACCTTTGGCCGGATGCATTCAGTTCAAACGGCGCGTACTTCTTGATCGTCTCAACCACGCGTTCAACTCGATCGAGAACGGTTTCCATCGCGTCCGCCTTTAAGACTCCGTCAAAACTCAGGCAGACATAGTTGTTGCCAGCAACCCAAGACTCTCCTACTGGAGCGTCTGAGAGCAGCTCGCGTACTTGGCGAATGAAGAACCAGGCTCCGATGTCTGGATTACCCAGAAGTACCCACAACTTGTCAAATTCTGGATCGCCGATTTCGAACTTCGATTCTGAGTTTCGCCATGCCCGCTTCATCGAGTAACCGGCTCGTCTTGCAGCAAGGCCACCCTCGGTACGATAGGGGCTGGGTACGACTACAACTGTTTCCATGTGCTCCGTCATATGCTTGCCGGAGCCCGTTACGAACAGATGTTCGAAAATCCCGAATTGCTTCGAAGCGGCGATCCACTGAATGTTGGCTGCGCCATCCTTGAGCCCCATCCAGTCCGAGAGAAAACTGATCGGCTGGTAAAATTGGTTTCGCTGGGCCGAGTCTGGATTGGCGTCCAATGTGATGCCGCGTCGCTCAAACAACTGCCTGAGACCCTCAATTCTCTTCTTTTCCAAGTAGTGGTTCATCACAGCGGCGACGACTATCGACAGAGCAATGGGCCCCCCGAAGATAAGCAGCATCCATGCGCCAAATCTGTTTCCGTCGACTTTGGAAGCGATAAACAGGCTGACGCCGATCCCGGCAAAGATCAGAACGATCCAAAGCAGAGAATGACGACTTGCCTTGCGATATGGGGCGGCCATGGCGAGTACCATACCCGCCCCAGTGATCAGATCTTTGGCTTCCTGGTGTAGAAGATGTTGGGCATCTGATCGTGCATATAGCCGATAAACAAGCTCTCTTTCCGACCGCCGCCCAAGTCAAAGTGCAACGACTCCAACCGGTAAACCGGAATCGGGACGTCGTCCACTCGACGCTCGCCCCGAATCCCCTCCAACTCAATGGACATCCGATCCAGGTCCAACTCCCGCTTTGCCTGGTCCAAATCCTTGAACCACTTCTGTCGCAACAGATCGAAGGAAATCTGGCGCCCATTCGGCTCCCAGGACTGGAAGAGCGCCATGTCCATGGTCTGCTCCCCAATCTTTACCTTCTCTTTGAAAAACACGGCGAAGACTCGGCCGCTGTTCGACACCTTCACCGAAGCTGGCTTATCGGGCGCCGATAGACTGAATAACTCCACCGATTTTTTGCCCTCGATCGGGTCGTCGAAGTTGGCTATGAGCGTGACCTGGGTCTGGGTCTTCCCCTTCTCTTCATAAGTCTTGAACTTCGCCTGGAACTTCCCATCCGCCGAATTCACCGTTTGGTCCGCATCTAACCTTGCTGTGGGGAAGCTGGGCTCCTTGGAGGGCACCCGTCCTAGATTCATCGACGCCACCGACTTCATGGTGAACCGCTCGCCTGACTTCGCGATCTCCAGCCTGTACTTCCGACCCAGCCGGTCCCCAAACGAAATCGCCTGGCTGTCGGGAGCCGAGTAATGCTCCGAAGTGTCTATCGGAATCTCTCGGCCACCCAAGAACCACCTCAGATCACGATAGGCTATATTCCTCCGCGCCTCGTCCGCCGTCTTGAACTCCCCCAACTTGAGCAGGTCGGCAGAGTCCACGAAATTCCCGCGCCCGTCGTACACATCCACCTTCGCAACGCCGGGATACTCGTGCTGCGTGAAGTCAAACCAAAGCGATATCCCCGACCGCAGTTTCTCGATGTAGGCGGGCTCCCAAGCGAGAACTTCCTCAGACTTCACATCTAGCCACCGGCCCTCATAGTGGGGGTCGACGATCTGCCGAATGATTGTTGGCATTCCCGATCCGTGGAGTCGCCAGATCACGAACGGCGTGCCCCCAATCCGTCTCAATCCCGGATCGTTGGGGCCATACCCAGAGTCCAAGGCGCTCGTGAGTAGGTCAGGGTCCCCGCTCTTCAGCTTCCGCACCACCGCCGTCTCGCCCTGGTCCGTGGATACGATGGTAATCCGAGTCTCATTGCCGTCAGGATGGGCTAATCTGAGCTGTTCCCCACCGCCTTTCAATCGCACGGCTTTCGTCTTCGCGACATCGACTTCGCCACCGACTCCGAACCTACCCTTAATGTCCGCATTGAAATCCCGCGCCCACATTCCGCCACCTCCCCCGGGACCGGGCATCGACTCGGTCCTCACCCAAACCGTCCCGCCCTCAGAGATCCAATGGTTGGCGTACTTGTCCTGCTGGGTCACACGCCACCGCTCGACTTCCTTGCCATTGCCGCGCTTCTCGTAAAGCGTATACACGGATTCGGCGTACGCCCGAATCGCGCCCTGTTTGATCTCCGATTTCACGTCCAACCGGAATCTGGGCGTTCCTGCGGGCGCACCCTTGCTACCCACCTGGCCCAAGAGGACCAGTCCAAAAGCCAAGACGACGACAACCGCGATTGCCTTCATAACCGTTGAGTGCCAGTTTACGGCAGAAATGTTCGCCTCAAGCCAAAGAATTGAGTCGGGTCAGGGTGGGCAACTTGCCTCGAATCACTCGGTTGGGATAGACCTCGGACGGCGACTTATCCAAGATTCGGGTGTTGCCGGTTCCCGTAACCAATCTCGACACTCTTGATTCGAGAGAAACTTAATTGTGCGCAATTTTAAGCTTCGAGAATAAGCGAACTTACCCCGCCAACTTTCTCGAAGAACCGGTCGAACGAGACAACCCTTGCGCCATGGGCCGAAGCATAGGCTGCGATGGCTAAGTCGGTAACGTGCTTTCCGGCTATATTACTCTTCAGTTTAAGGGTCTTGATTCTGCCAAGCAGGTCCTGTGGTTCTACGAGCAACCGTACGCCATCCATCCTTAAGAATCCCTCGAGCCCCTTCCATGCGTCGTCATACTCGACAGTTCTGCCACCCATGACGAGCGGATTGCAAAGGAGTCTCAACGTTCCGAGGACTGTTGGTTGGCAGAACCCAATAGAAGCTGCCGATTCCCCTTCCAACCACTGTATCGCTCTTGTATAGTGCACGTGGTCAGGGGCGGCGAGCGCCAGCCAGACGTTTACATCGGGAAGGTCGATTTCAGACATCTCGTGTCAATCTTCCCGCGACAGGATGTCGTCCAAATCGGCATTGGTCAACGCCTTGATTGGAACTCCGGTGGCGGGCACGACGGGCGACGGCAAAGTTCTTCTTATCGGTAAGGGAGGGCCTGCTTCCACCTCTGCCACACCTCGCTCCACGAACAGTTGAAGCAGGTCCTTGAACTTCATGCCCTTGACCGCTGCCATGGCCTTAGCCTTCCTGAACAAGGGGTCTGGTAGGTCGAAGGTTGTTCTCATAAACTCATTTTATCATAAACATGAGCAAACGCGAACGTGCTACCCCATATGCGCGATGATGTTGTCCCCGAACTCGCTGCACTTGACCTCGGTCGCGCCCTCCATCAGGCGGGCGAAGTCGTAGGTCACCCGCTTGGAGGCGATCGCGCCCTCCACGCCCTTGATGATCAAGTCCGCGACCTGGGTCCAACCCATGTACCGGAACATCATCTCACCGCTCAAGATCACCGAGCAGGGATTGACCTTGTCCAAGCCCGCATACTTGGGCGCGGTGCCGTGGGTCGCCTCGAAGATCGCGTGGCCAGTGATGGTGTTGATGTTGCCGCCCGGCGCGATGCCGATGCCCCCCACCTGGGCCGCCAAGGCGTCGCTCAGATAGTCGCCGTTCAGGTTCAATGTCGCGATCACGTCGAAATCCTCCGGACGCGTCAAAACCTGCTGAAGCGTGATGTCCGCGATCGCATCCTTGATCACGATCCCTGCGCCCGGCTTGCTCTCCGGAATCTTGCACCACGGCCCGCCGTCGATCTCTTCTGCACCGAACGCCTGCTGCGCCAGCTCGTAGCCCCAATCCCGGAACGCGCCCTCGGTGAACTTCATGATGTTCCCCTTGTGGACCAGCGTCACGCTCTTCCGATTGTTTTGGATCGCGTAGTTGATCGCCCCGTAGATCAGCCGCTGCGAGCCCAGCTTGGAGACCGGCTTGATCCCCACGCCCACCTCGACCGACTGCTCGCCATCCATGTACACCGACTTGGCAAACTCCTCGCTCTTCTCCTTCGTCCCGAAGCGCACCTTGTCGAACATCTTGGGGAACTTCTCGCGGATGAAGTCCAGCACCTGGTTCGCCTCGTCCGAGCCCGCCGCAAACTCGATCCCCGCGTAGATGTCCTCCGTGTTTTCCCGGAAGATCACCATGTCCACCTTATCCGGGGTCTTAACCGGCGAGGGAACTCCCGTGAACCACCGAACGGGTCGCAGACAAATGTAAAGGTCGAGCATCTGACGAAGTGCGACATTGAGCGAGCGGATCCCTCCGCCAACGGGCGTGGTCAAGGGACCCTTGATACCTACGAGATAGTTTCGGAAATCCTCTAGAGTCTGGTCTGGCAACCAACTGCCGGTCTGATTAAATGCTTTCTCTCCAGCGAGTGTCTCCTTCCATGAGACACTCCGTTCCCCGCCAAATGCCTTCTCAACGGCGGCATCGAAAACACGGACACTCGCAGCCCAAATGTCGGGGCCGGTGCCATCGCCCTCAATGTATGGAATGATGGGGTCGTTGGGTACATTCAGACCCTGCTGCGTCTGGGTGATGGGAGTCGCCATTTGGATTCCAGAATACTCTTTGAGATTCAGGTCCCGCCAGAGTTAAAATCGGCAGTTGGGCGGTCGAAGACTCCGTAAGTCGATTCCCAACCAACCAAGCCTCGAAAAGGGGCGCCCTCCACACCTTCGCGTATACTTTGTCAGATCGGACATACCACGCCCCTAATCATCACAATCGCCGCGGGTCTCGGACTCGCGTTTGTCTTTGGCCTGCTTGCTACGCGATTCAAGTTGCCCCCGATTCTTGGATATTTGATCGCAGGATTGGCAATCGGACCCTTCACGCCGGGAATCGTCGCGGATACCGAAATTGCCCGCCAACTCGCTGAAATCGGCGTGAGTCTGCTTATGTTCGGCGTGGGCCTCCATTTTTCGATTAAAGACCTTTGGGCCGTCCGTAAAATCGCGATTCCGGGAGCCATTGTCCAAATCACAGCCGCAACCGTATTGGGCATGCTCCTGGTGACGACATGGGGTTGGAGTTGGGGAGCTGGTCTCGTTTTCGGGCTGTGCCTCTCGGTTGCGAGCACAGTGGTCCTTCTGCGAGCGGTCACGGAGATTGGTCAGATCGAGACCGCGAATGGACGCATTGCGGTAGGTTGGTTGATCGTCGAGGACCTGGCAACCGTTGTCGCATTGGTGGCGCTTCCTGCCTTATCCGTTCCATTGGGCGGTAAAGCTGCTGCGGAAGGTATCAGCGAGAACGTTTGGGTCACCCTGGGCATGACATTGGCCAAGGTTGGAGTCTTCGTTGCTGCAATGCTGGTTCTGGGCAAGAGCTTGGTCCCCCGACTTCTGGGTCGGGTTGCGCGGACTGGATCGCGGGAATTGTTCACCTTGGGTGTGCTGGCCGTCGCGCTCGGAATAGCCTTCGGCGCCTCAGAATTGTTTGGAGTTTCCCCAGCGTTGGGGGCTTTCTTTGCGGGAGTTGTGATCAGTGAATCCGATCTCTCCCATCAAGCGGGAGCCGAAATCCTCCCGCTACAAGAGACCTTTACCGTCCTGTTCTTTGTTTCGGTTGGCATGATGTTTGACCCCAGTGTCCTTATCAACCAGCCTATTCAAATCCTTGGGGTTCTGGCGATCGTCCTGGTCGGTAAGTCCATCGCAGCCGCCTTGATCATGCTTCTATTTCGCTTCCCACTGACTGCAGCGCTTATGATTGCCGCAAGCCTGGCCCAAATCGGCGAGTTCTCGTTTATCCTTATCGCACTCGGTATTCAGCTGGAGCTCGTACCGCCTGTTTCAATGAGCATCATTTTGGCCGTGGCGATCATTTCGATCGCTCTGAACCCGGCTATCTTCTCTTCCCTCTCGATCTGGGATAAGTTCTTCTCCCGGCATCCAAAACTTCGATCACTTCTTGAAGGACGAGTGCGGGAGTACGAGATTCACATCGACGAGGATCAGCGTCACTTGACCGACCATGCCGTCATGATCGGCTACGGACGGGTTGGCACAGTCATCGGGCGGGCCCTCGACACCAAAGGAATTCCGTACGTCGTCGTGGACCTTGATCGAACGATTATCGACGACCTAAACAAGAAGGGTGTCCCCACGATCTTCGGCGACGCTTCGCGGCCGGGGATCCTGCGACATGCGGGGCTCCGCAACGCCAAGCTGCTGGTCATCGCAACGCCTGCCAAATCCCAGATACGCCAGATCGTGAACCTGGCTCGCAAAGTTAACCCGGACATTGAAATCTGCGTCCGGACTCACAGCGTGAATGACTCCGTCTACTTCGAAGAAATGGGCATTCAGCGCGTGGTGATGGGTGAATTGGAACTCGCACTCGAGATGGCAGAGTTCGCCCTCCGAGCGAGCAGCGTTGACGCTGATGAAACGGAAGAAATTGTTTCCCAACTTCGTGATGATGGGGCCAAATCTCTCACTCGGTCCCTCTGATGACGAAGGGATAATCAGATGATGGCCACCACCGGAAATGCGGAAGCCTGGAAGCGAATGGTCCTGCGTTCCATGCCCGCGCCGGCCTGGCTTGATTCCGACGCCCCTCATGCCGACGTGGTTTTGAGCACGCGATCCAGATACCTGGCGAATCTTCGCGGTCATCGGTTCCCGCACGCTGCTGACGCAGAAGAGCTTCAAACCATTCTCCGCCAAGCAATCTCAGCGCTGAAAACATCTCGCATCGATTTCAGCGTGCATCGGCACATCTCAAATGCCGAACGAGAATATCTGGTTGGATGTCGATTGGCCTCACCAGACTTCGCCTGGAGCGAACCTGGGCGGGCGCTTCTGCTCGATGAGGATCGTCGCCTCAG
>CAMLEL010000114.1 GCA_946478935.1 uncultured Armatimonadota bacterium | reverse complement strand
GGACTTGGCTCGTATCGTAGGCGAAAGTCGTTCCGCCGGGCGCGGTCAAAACCGGAGAACCGACTACGTCGTCTCTCCAGATCTGCCATCGGAACCGGGTGGTGTTACCCTTCGAGAAGATATTCGGGCTCCAGGAAACTTTGACTGCAGGTTGCCCGGAGTTATCCGGGAACAGGGTGGCTTCCGTCGTCACCGAATCCGTCGCAGATTGGCTGCTGGAGTTGCCCTGCGTGAACAGGAGCAATCCAAGTCCAAGGACAAGCGCGATTGAAATCAAGCCCGAGTTGTTGCCTCGGCTTCGCTGCCTTTCGATCTTCGGCTCACCAGCGGGCGTAATGCCGACAATGACCGGCGGCTCAAAGATGGCTCGAACCTTGTCTCCGGGACGAATGCCCTTCCAGATTCGCGAAGCCTTAAGGAAAGCCTGATCGGGCTCGACATCGGAAACAGTGGCGGTGGCCACTTGCTCGCGACCGCGAATGACGATCACTTCTTGGCCGCGCTTGAATCCGGTTCGGCTACCTTGGTTGATGAGCGCCTCTTCGGTGCCTCGGGTGTTGAGAACCGTGGCAGTGGGAAGCGTTCGGGCTTGGATGTCCGCCACCGAACGGTTGGCGGCCGTGCCGATCGCTTCGTTGATAAGCGTCTCATCAGAAACCTCACCGGCGCGAACCGTAGAGTTCGCGGTAAGGCCCGCACCGTTTACGGCGAGGCCGGAAGCGGCATCGATCACAACGACCTTCATGGCAACCGTCGCCTGCTTGCCGCCGCCCACTTGGCGAATCTGCCAATCGACCACTTCACCGCGCACGATGGTGGACGCACGCAGATCCTGGGCGAGGCGCAGAATGCTGGTGGTATCGGTTACCGGCGACTGCAGAGACAGCGTCTCCAAGGATCGCTTGATAGTCTCTTGGGGAACCACGTCGTACTTACCGGTCTTCGCGAGTTCGCTCGAAACGGCTTCGGCTGCAGCTACCCCATAGTTGCCGCCTTTCTTGTTGACAAATTCGACAACCGCCCAAACGGGTAACGATTGAAGCTGAGCGTAGGCATTACCCACGAACATCAGAGAAAGGGATGGCAACACCAGCGACAGCACCAAAAGGTGGGCGATGACCTTCCCCGAAAACGACTGTATGAACCGCCTCACTATGACGAGTCCTCCTTACTCACAATCCTCTACAATTTCCGGCCCAAGGTTTTAGGACCGCACTCGTTCCGGCTGAGCATGCCGCGAACCACTCGAACTGCTTTGACGTAAACATTGTTCGAATTGGTTCACTTGACCACTAAGCTACTCGACGCGCACAATCCCCGCCACAACCTTAGCCGCGGCAAGAACCGAATCCGGTGGAGTATAGCACCAGAATCCAAAGCGGTCAACCTACTTCGCAATTTCCCGATCGACAAGCTGCCAGACATCCCCTTTGACGGAATCCTCGTTCAGGTTCGTTCGGATAATTTCATCGGCAAAGGCGCATTTAATTCCGGTAGGCAGCTGAGTTTTCAAAACAGCCTGGACAAGTGCCGGATCATGAAGCCGTTCTTGGAGTCGACGCCGCTGTTCCTGCTCCCCGCAGGTCACGACCCAAATTCGGTCAAACGATGCCTGAATGCAGGCTTCAAAGAGCAGCGGCACCTCGATAAATCTGGCCCGCGAGTCTTTAATGGCTCGCATGACCAACGGATGCACCAGGGCATTGACCTTTTTGCGCAATTCACGTCGCTCGAACATTGCTGCGCGCAGCTGCGCCGAATCATAAGGGTTTGGGAGTGACGCCCAAGCGGAAATCTGGGCCTGCACCGCTGGGTTCTGCATGAGGCGCTTCGCGATATCGTCGGCAGATGCCACTTCCAGCCCCCTGGCTTGGACGTAGGACACCACTGTGGACTTTCCTTCGGCTACTCCACCGGTGATCGCGATCCGCATGGCTCATTAAAGCAAATTGCCGGTGGCTGAACAGCCGACCGGCAATTTGGGAAGTCACCTTTGGGAGGCTACTCCTTCGTCTCTTCCTTGGTCTCTTCTTCGGTTGTTGCTTCTTGGCCCTCGGAATCGGTGGTTTCCTCGATATCCTCGTCCTCGTCGCGACCCAAGAACCCTTTGAGCATGCCAAGCCGCTCTCCGATCGTTGCGCCACCCGTGGCGAACCCGCGTCGACCGGCCACTTCTTCGAAGTCGTCGTACTCGTCTCGACCGCCACGTCCGCCCTTCTTGCCCTTCTTTCCACCGGGCTTTCCGCGCTTGTCGCCACCGCGGAAGTCGTCGCCACCGCCTCCGCCATACTCCATTCCGGAATCATAGGATGGCAACGACCGGTCTTCCTTGAGGTTTCCGGTGGCGCGCATACTGAGGACCATACGGCGCTCATCGGCACGCAAGTCGATAATCTGGACTTCGACTTCTTGACCTTCTTCCACAGCCTCCTGTGGTCGCTTCAGACGCCGATAAGACATCTCGCTCACCGGCAGGAACGCCTCAGCTCCTTCCGGAAGCTTGACGAATGCGCCGCTCTGAACCAAACGACCGATCGTCACGGTCAATTTTTGGTTCATCGTGTAGTTTTGCTTGATCAGGTTCCACGGGTCGGGCAAAACTTGACGATGGCCGAGAGAAATCTTGCCAGCGCCCTGGTCCAACCGAAGCACCATGACCTCGATCTTCTGACCCTCTTTGAACATCTCTTTGGGATGATTGATCCTCATCCAACTCATTTCCGAGATGTGGAGAAGTCCGTCGACTCCGCCCAGATCAATGAATGCGCCATAGTCGGTCAAGCGCCGCACGGTGCCTTCGAGTCGGTCACCGGGGTTAACCTGCGTGAAAATGTCTTCTTATGCTCGGGCGCGACGCTGCTCTTCCGCTTCTCGGTTGGAGAGAACGACTTTCTTGCGCTCGCGATCGATCTCGATCACTTTCAACTGAAGAGGCTGCCCAACGTACTTCTCGATGTTTCGTAGCTTGCCGCTGCCAACATGGGTTGCCGGAACGAATCCGCGAACACCTACGTCGACCACCAAGCCACCCTTGACTCGGTCAACCACTTGGGCCGTGATCATCTCCTGGCTCTTGAAGGCCTGCTCGATCTTGTCCCAGGTCTCTTCGAAATCCGCTCGCTTCTTGGAAACAATGGCGTTTCCTTCGCCGCCCTCCGGCCGGATGACGACGACGTTGATCTTGTCGCCAACGCTGAAGTGATCGTGAGCCGATTCAATGCTTTCGCTTGTCAGCTCATCGAGCGGAACAATTCCCTCTGACTTGGTGCCCAAGTCAACGAAGACCCTATCGCGGTCAACTTGGATGATGGTCGCTTCAACGCGATCTCCCTTGGAAAGCTTCTTGAACGATCCGTCGGTTTCAAACCCTTCCCCGCCTTCGAGTGCGCTCATATAGGACTCGAAGAGATCCTCGTCTGACTTTGCCGGTGCACCGGGTTCGGGTGCAGCCACTTTAGGGGCTTCGGCAACAGGAGCGGGAGGCTCGGGTTCAGGGACAGCTTCGGCTACTGGTTCGGCCGTGGCGACGGCTGTTTCGGCAGTCGTCTCAGGCTGGGCAGCAGTTGGTTCTGCGGTCGTCGTTTCGTCGGATGGAATTTCCATGGGGGCGGCGTCGGACGCCGGAGCAACCGTTTCCGGCTTCTCCTGGGCTTCTTGCTCGCCCACTGGCGTCTGGTTCTCGTCGATCATCATCTGCAATGCTCTTTGTGGGGCTCCAATAAGATGGGGTTAATCCTACCTGATTCTGCCCACGGCCAATACGTTCGGCGCGGGTCAAACGATTCAGGGATTTTTTGAGATTCTCGCTATTCTAGCTCAGATTCCACGGTTTAACGCACGAATATAGCTCCCGGTATTTTTGATAGGATCGAGCGTAGTTGGAACCCGAATGCGTGTAGGTTCTCTCTTTCCGGACAGTGGCTCGGGAAGCCGATTCGACGTCCGTAAAAACGCCGACCCCAACACCGGCCAAAATGGCGGCGCCGAAGGCTGGACCCTCATCACTTTCGAGCGTTGTGCAAGGGCACTCGAAGACATCCGAAATCATCTGAACCCAGAATGGATTTGAAGCGCCTCCGCCGGTCACCCGTACTTCGCCCTTTCCCGCACCCAGCGAATGGAGTGCGTCAAAACAGTCCAGGAGGCCGAAGGTTGCACCTTCGAAAACGCTTCTAACAAACTCGGCGGGACCGTGCTCAGGCCTGGCGCCAGCCCAAACGGCCGAAGCTTGCGGATCATTGTGGGGGCTGCGTTCGCCGGTCAAATAAGGAAGAAATGATAACCCTGAACTCCCTGGGGCAGCTTGGGCCGCCAGCTTTGCGAGTTCATCGTAAGACTTACCCCGTCCGAACTGGTCCCGCACCCACCGAATTGCGCCGCCGCACGCGAGCATGACTCCCATGGCGTGCCACGCGCCGTTCGCGTGACAAAAGGTGTGAACGGAGCCTTTCGGGTCGAAATCGGGTGTGGCCAGGGAAGTAAAGACAACTCCGCTTGTGCCCAGGCTGATGCTGACAATCCCTGGCTCCACCGCTCCGGTACCCACTGCGCCGGCCGCTTGATCACCGCCACCGCCAACGACTGGAATCCCCGCCGGAAGCGGGAGGCCAGCCTGAGTTCTGGTGGTGGCGACGAACGATTCCCCAACTTCGGGAAAGAAGTCTTCAGGCAACTGGAGGCGATCGAGCATTTCGTTAGACCAACGCCGGTTCGGCACATCGAAGATCCCGGTTCCGCTGGCATCGCTGACCTCTGTGTAGAATTCGCCGGTCAGGCGGAAGCGAATGTAGTCTTTGGGCAGCAGCACCTTCGAGACACGCTCAAAGTTTAACGGCTCTTCATTGCGTAGCCAAAGCACCTTTGGTAGCTGAAAACCGGTGAGCGGCGGGTTTGAAGTGATTTCGCGCACCCGCCGCTCACCGACGATGCGATCGATTTGGCGACATTCGGCGAGCGTGCGTTGATCGTTCCAGAGGATTGCTGGACGAATAACTTCATTCTTTGAGTCGAGAAAAACGGACCCGTGCATTTGACCGGACAGCCCGATCGCATCGACCGCTACGTTGCCGATCTTGTCAAAGCACTCCAACACTCCGGCCCACCAATCTTCCGGATTTTGCTCCGACCAGTTGGGCTTTGGGATCGAGAGGGGATACTCGGCCGTAGCGCTCTTTTTGATCGACCCCCGCTCATCGATCACCAAGACACGGCAACCCGAAGTGCCAATGTCGATTCCAAGCAGATTGGCCATCAACTTGGACTATAGATCAAACAAAAAGCCCGGCGACAACTGTCGCCGGGCCACGATCTGGAATGGATTACTTGGCCTTGGGCGTCGGGATGCTCATTTGCTTCTTGACGTCTTTCTTTGCGAACTTGGCCGGATTAGCTTTGAAGGCGCCCGGGCAACCAGCGCAGCAGAAGAAGTAGCGACGACCTTTGTAGTCGGAATACATCTTCGACTTCGTTGCGTCGGCGATCTTGACTTTATGCGAAGTCATTACGATGCAGGGCACTTCGGTCGGTGCCGGCTTTTGCTTTGCCTGAGCAAATGCGCCCACGGAAAGCGCTCCAAGTGTGATCATGATTGCAAGTTTGTTCATTGTCAGATAAATCTCCTAGTTGCCGCAAAGAGGACGGGCCTTAAAACAACATACCTAGAAACGTATGGAAACGAGATAAGTTCCACTGCAAGCTATGCTGAATGCAATGCCGTCGGAAATCCGCATCCTTCACACCAACGACTTTCACGGGTCGTTGAACCAGGAGCGATTTGAAGCCCTAACCAAAATCAGGAAGGAGCGAGACCTATATTTCGATTCTGGCGATCTAATCAAAACCGGCAACCTGGGGATTCCGACCAAGCCTGATCCCGGATGGGCGTACTTGGCCAAGCTCGACTGTTCGGCAAGCGTCCCTGGCAATCGTGAATCGCAACTGGTTAAGGCGGCATTCGATGCCAAGCTTGCTGGACATGTGCACCCGCTCCTATGCGCAAACCTGTTCGACCGCCAGGGAAACCGGCCGCTAGCAGATTCAATCCAATTGGATATCCAGGGATTGAAGGTGGGAGTCCTGGGAGTGATGGTTCCGATGGTCACGGAGCGCATGGCCTCCAAAGCGCTTAGTCAGTACCTCTGGACCCAGCCGATAGACACGGCTTTAGAACTGGCCGGTGAACTAAGGAAGGTCTGCGATCGTGTCATCGCCCTCACTCACATCGGCCTGCGCAACGACGTCGCACTGGCGGAAGCTTCCGATAGCATCGATCTTATCTTTGGTGGTCACAGCCACTCGGTGCTTGAGCAGCCACAGCGGGTTGCCAATGCGTGGATTTGCCAAGGCGGATCGCACGGCCGCTTCTACGGAGACTATGTCTGGAATCCAGAAAAGGGAACCTTGACCGGCGGGCTTGTTCCCTTTTCCGGCTAGGTTACTGGTTGTCTTTCTTGGGCAAGAACTTGAACTTGCCATCCTTGTCCAAGAAGAATCGGTAGATCATCCCCTTGGAAACTGCAGGCTTGAACGATAAATTCTTACCATCCGTGGACCGATAAACGTTCAGAATCGTCTCGGTTCGGCCTTTACTTGACGACGACTTGATCTCACGCAGTTCGCCACCTTGAAGTTCGTAAACGGACCCAGGTTTCAACTCGTACACCTTCGTTTGGCCGTTGGTATCGATGATTTTCAACTGGTTGTCACCGACATAGATGACTTGCAGCTTCTTGCTGGCGCCTTGGCCAGTAGTTGAAACCTTCGCCGTACCGAGTGAAGTTGGCGATCCTTGAGCCGTCGTACTGACCTTTGCCGGCGACTTGACAGTCAAGCTTTGGCCAGTAGCGGAGATCGTCTGAGTGCTGAGACGAACCACTGGATTGCCGCTGACCGTCACCCGGGCGGGTGTTCCAGCAACTTTCACGGTCGTCACCGGATCAGTCGTAAGGGGCGCTGGCCTGCCTTGAGCAGGGGCCAACTGTCGTGACGCGCCCAGTGAGGGTCGTCCTGGTATCCCCGGCATCGAAGGTACAGCAAGAGCGGGTAGACCTGGCACACGCGAGATCGCACTGTCTCGGACAGGCGGTGTGGGTGCAAGAGATGGGCGCCCAGGAGTGCCTGGCACATGCGCGATCGCACTGTCTCGGACAGGCGGTGCGGGCGCAAGTGATGGGCGCCCTGGAGTGCCTGGCACACGCGCGATCGCACTGTCTCGGACAGGCGGTGCGGGTGCAAGAGATGGGCGTCCTGGAATCGCAAGCGGCGGGCGGCCCGGAGCGCGGGCAATGGCACGATCCTGCACCGATGGATCCGCTAAGGCGGGCTGTCCTGGCGCACCTGGAATTGGCGCCAGGGCCGGCGCCTGGGTCCAGTGCGGCACCGGCGTGGCTTCGGGGACGGGCGCCGGCGGCGGCTCTGGTGTCGGCTCTGCCGCCGGCGGCGGTGCCGGCACCGGCGCGATCGGCGCGGGCGCGGCGGGTGCA
>CAMLEL010000113.1 GCA_946478935.1 uncultured Armatimonadota bacterium | reverse complement strand
CGCAATGAAGGGCAATATGCTCGATCTAGCCATTGGTATCGTGATCGGTGCCGCTTTCGGCGCAGTCATCAACAGTCTTGTCGCTGATATCTTCACGCCACTAATCGGTGTCGTTACCGGCGGTGTTGACTTCAAGGGTCGAACCTCCACCGTCAATGGCGTTGCAGTGAATTGGGGCCTGTTCTTGAACGAGATCATTAACTTTCTGATCGTGGCGTTCGCGCTGTTCCTCGTTGTGAAGGCCGTTAATCGATTCCGCAAAGCCGAGCCGCCACCTCCACCAAGCGACGAAGTTTTGCTTCTGACCGAAATCCGAGACACTCTGAAGGCCAAGCAGGCCTGAGTTTGCCTGCGCCGCGCCCGATGAGGCGCGGCGCGGAAATCACCAGCCGCTGACTAACTGCAGCAGCGCTTTTTGCGCATGAAGGCGGTTCTCGGCCTGATCCACGACTCGGCTCTGTTTGCCGTCGATCACTTCATCGGTGACTTCAAAGCCGCGTCGAGCCGGTAGGCAGTGGAGGAAGATGGCGTCTTTCGCGGCCATGTCCATGACCCGCGCATTGACTTGGTAGGCATCGAATACTTTGAGGCGGTGCTCCTGCTCGTGCTCATCACCCATCGAAATCCAGACGTCGGTGTACACCACGCTCGCATTCGCAAGGCCCTCCTCAAGGTCGTCGGTCTGGTGCAGGCCGGGCATGTCTTCAAGTCGGAAGTTGGCGGGTCCACAGATCGTCATCGGGTAGCCCAGCCGAGTTGCTGCCTTGGCCAGTGATCGGGAGACGTTGTTGCCATCTCCCACGTAGGTGATCTTCACCTTGTCCGAGCCGAAGTTTTCTTGAACGGTGAGAACGTCGGCGAGGGCCTGACAGGGGTGCTCAAGCTCAGTAAGAGCATTGATTACGGGTACTTCTGCGATTTCGGCCAGCAGTTCCAGATCCTTCTGCCAATAGAGCCGGGCGACGATCATGCTGCACCAGCGGGCCAGGTTGCTCGCAATGTCCCGAGCCGACTCCCGAGTGTTCATGCCGATGTCGGCCTTGCTCAAATAAATGGGATGTCCACCGAGCTCACGAACCGCGGTCTCGAAGGAGACGCGAGTCCGGAGCGAAGGCTTTTCAAACACCAGGGCGACAGATCGCCCCTCGATCGGCGTGATGACAGACGGCGCAAGCTTGCGGCGCTGCTTCAGATACCCGGCCAGATCGAGTACCTCTGAGAGTTGGGCATCGTTCAAATCACCGATCGCCAATACGTCATGGTAGGCGGGTTTCACAACCGCCGATCCGGGTGCTGTCGAAACGACCGGCTTTGGCACGTTCAATACGTCAGCGAGGATGGCGATCCCTTGGTCCACCTGAGCCGCAGTTAAGATCAAAGGCGGCACGAATCGAAGGCTGTACTCGTCAGTCGCGTTGATAATGAGGCGCTTGTCAAACGCTTTCGCAACGACTTCACGGGCGATCGGCTGCTCCAATATCGCGCCGATCATCAGGCCATACCCGCGGACCTCTTTGATCGGGGCTCCGAGGCTCCGCAACGATTCGGTGAGGTAAGCGCCAACGGACTTTGCGTTTTCACGCAAGTCGTAGTGCTCGATCGCATCCAACACGGCCAGACCCGCGGCGCTGGACAATGGATTGCCGCCAAAGGTTGCGCCGTGGTCTCCAGCTTCCAAGAGTTCAGCGGCCGCACCTTTAGCCAGACATGCGCCAATGGGCACCCCGCCGCCCAAGCCCTTTGCCAGGCACAAGATGTCGGGTTGGACCTCGTGGATTTGGAAACAGAACCACTCGCCGGTTCGCCCAACCCCGGTCTGAACCTCATCGAGGATGAGCAGGGCGCCATATTCGTCGCACAGGTCGCGGGCAAGCTTCAGGTATTCCGTCGTCAATGGCATGACGCCACCCTCGCCCTGAATCGGCTCGAAGTAGATCGCGGCTGTCTTATGACCAACCGCTTCCTTCAGCGCGGCCAAGTCATTCACTTCCACATGTTTGAAGCCGGGGACGAGTGGCTCAAAAGGCCGCTGATACTTCCGTTGGCCCGTTGCGCTGAGTGCACCAATCGTTCGACCGTGGAACGACCGCAGCAGAGTGACGATTTCGTAATCACCGTCCGGCCGTTTGTTGAGGCCGTGCTTCTTGGCGATCTTGATCGCCGTTTCATTGGCGGATGCTCCACATGTCGTGTAGAACACGCGGTCCAATCCGCTGAGTTCGCAGAGTCGCTTGGCGAGTTGGGCCTGAGGAGCCGTGAGCCCAAAATTGGAGACGTGGATCAGCTGTTGGGCTTGCCGAGTGATGGCGCTGACCACGGCGGGATGGCAGTGGCCCAGGTTGCAAACCGCTATGCCGGCGAGTAGGTCGAGATACTCATTGCCGCGATTGTCCCACAGACTGCAGCCCGCGCCTTGCACGAACAGCGCGGGGAGCCGTTTGTAAGTTTGCATGACGAATTGCTCGTCAGTTGTCTTGATCGTATCGAACTTAAGCATGGTTGGAAATGAAGGGGAGATCGTTCGCGGCGCTGCGGGGGTGAAAGGAGATTTTGGGGCGCCGGATCGTGCTTCTTCGCGGAGTGGCCGGCACCCTAAATACGGGGACGGGCAGCACGACGGAGGGCAGAAAGAGCCTGGGTTGCCGTCGTGGACAGGTGCGATCCGAACATGAGAGACTGGACTTTACCTGAACCTGGCACAGCGATTGGACCTACGATCCCAGGAGAATTACTTGCATCCTCGCAAAGGCTGATTTATAATTTAGGGGCAATTGGCGATTGTGCCCCGTCTGTACAAGTGGTATAACGTTGGCGCAATTGGCTCAACCGGTTGCCCTGGACTTCGCTCAACGGAGTTCAGTGACTCTTGGAGGTGTTTGTATGAAGAAGATTTTCACGATTTTGATGGTCGTTACGGTTATTGGCGCTATGGTTGGCTGCAAGGGCGAGGAAGCTCCTGCTGATCCGGCTGCTGCTCCTGCAACGACGGCTGACGCTGCCAACTAATCGAACGTCGTCTGTTACTGTCCAGGCCCTTCTGCCTTAGGTCGGAGGGGCCTTCTCGTTTTGGGCTGCCGGTACAATTCAACTGTGGCCGAACCCAAACCGAGCTTGGTGGGAATGAACCGCGAGGAGCTCAAGTCGCTTCTCGGGGATCGGCCTGACGGGACTTGGCGCGCCAAGCAGCTTGCCCACCATCTGTATCAGCGTGCGGCATCCGAATTCTCCCAGATGGGAGATCTGCCGAAGACCTTGCGTGAGCAGCTCGCCGAAACGCATGTCGTGCAACCCCTCTTTACTGCCAGCCACCGCACCAGCACCGACGGAGTGGACAAACTGTTGGTGCATAACGGCGATCAGCAGGTCTATGAGTGCGTCCTGCTTCCCTACGAAAAGCGCGTGAGCTGTTGCATCTCAAGCCAGGTCGGGTGTCCGATGGGATGCAAATTCTGCGCGACCGGACTTGGTGGATTCGACCGTAACCTGACAGCGGGCGAAATCGTGGGCCAGTATCTCCACCTGCAGCGACTGACAGAGAGTCGCATCAGCCATGTCGTCTTTATGGGTATGGGCGAGCCGTTGCTGAACCTTAAGAATGTGGTCAAGGCGCTGCGCCTTCTTCATGAAGAAGTGGGCCTGAGCTACCGACACCTGACCGTCAGCACGGTTGGCTTGGTGCCGCAGATCAAGGAATTGGCGAAAGAGAATCTGCCGATCCATCTGGCGCTTTCATTGCATTCACCGCTGGATGAAGTGCGGGATCGACTCATGCCCGTCAACCATAAATGGCCAGTGGCTGAAGTCATCCAGGTGATGAAAGACTACCAACGAAGAACAGGTCGGAAAATCACGATCGAGTACCTACTGATCAATCAGTTGACCGATACGCCCGAACAGGCTCATGAATTGGCCCGAATCATCAAAGGGACGCCCAATGTGGTGAACCTGATTCCGTTCAATTGGGTGGATACGGGGGAAGGATACGCACGGCCCTCTCAAGAACGTGTGCGGACGTTTCGCTCGATCCTTGCATCGAAGGGCGTCAATGTGACCCAGCGCGTAGAGCGCGGCCATGATATCGCCGCCGCTTGCGGCCAGCTTGCCGGTCTCCACCAGGGCAAATTCGCGAGGAGGGCTACATCCACCGCCTTGCCAGTCTTGGGTTAGCCGGACTTTCGGTTTTCGGTGCGGTCCTGCAAGGCTGCTCGGGGCCGAAAGCGAAGGATGACTCGAAGCCCTCAGCCGCAAATGAAGATCCGCCGGAATCGCGCCGACTCTACACCGGCAAAGGCGAAGCAACGGTGCGAGCGCAAGATGGCGATCGGCCAATCCGCTACATCGTCAGTTGGGAAAGTACCCAACTCGATTACACTCTGGAGCAAGGCGCATCTGCGGGACGTCTGGACAATGTGACCGGCAAGCTGTTCCAGGACGGCAAAGTAGCCAGCGAGTTTTCGGCGGACTCGGCGATCGCCGACAAGTCGAAGAATCTGCTGATATTGGAAGGCAACGTGAAGGTTCGGTCGTTGGCGGAGCCATCGGGAAGGCTCGATTGCAAGAAGCTGGAATGGAAAACAGACGAAAAGCTCATCAAAGCCCACGGAAATGTGACGATCGAGGTCAAACAGGGAAAGATCGGCCCGGTCGGGGAGTTGTGGTGCCTGCCCGACCTCAAGCGCGCCGGCACGCCTGGGTTTTATGGGGGCTGATCCTTTCGAGTCTCGCCGTTGCCCAGTCCGTTTTCACCTATGCGGATAGCACAGGCGACCTGGCGATTCGCGCGCGGGATGGTCAGGGAACGATGCTCGATACCGGCTACAAGTTCGACTTGAAGGGCGACGTTCGAATTTCTAGTCGCAGCCGTCGGTTCACCCTCCAAGCCGCCAACGTCCAGGCAACGATTCGACGCGGCGCGGGATCGAATTCTCCCAATGAACTCCAGTCGGCAACTGCTTCAGGCGGCGTCACGGTTGTGCAAAGCGCAGGGGGCAGCAGTTCCACGATGTCTTCATCCACTGCGACCTACACGGCCCAAGGTAAGGGCGCCCTCGTTCAGGCGAAAGGAAGTGTGCGGTTGAAAAACCTCAACACGGCAAAGAAGGAGACCCTTATAGCGACAGGCAGCAGCGCCTCGGCGACCCTGAATCCCAATTCTAAACGGGGAATGGATCGAGCGACATTGAATGGTCCGGTCAGCGTGGAAGTAGTTCAATCGAGCGCCCAAGGATCTCGCGTGATCTTTACCGGGCAGAAACTCGTGTTGGCGGGAGATACGGTGACATTATCCGGCAACGTGAAAGCAAGCGGCGCGGGGGCGAGCCGATTCGGCAACCTTTCCAATGTAGACTCTCTGGTCGTGCAGCTAAACGAAAAGGGCGAGATGACGCGATTCACCTTTAAATCCGGTGGTCAGCCATGAAAACGCTCGTCGTTTTGGCTGTCACCTTGGCGGTGCAGGGCCGGACGCTGTACGAGGATTCTGCACGGTCTATTCGGGTTTACAACTATGTTCAGGGAGAGGGCGGCACCCTGGAGAACGGCGATTTCGAGTTTCGAATCACGGGTCGGCCAGCCGCCGTCGAGAGCCGACTGCAAGGCCTTACGGTGACCGGGCCATCGATAGAGGGCAAGCTGGCACCGGCAGCATCGCCTCAGTCTGCCGGCTTCTTGAGAGAGCTGATCGTTTCAGGGGGAACAACCTTGACTCTGGATAGCCAATTACGGAATGCCTCCTTGACGGAACACTCCAAGCGATTTGGAACGCCTCTGCCAGCAAACCCATCATCGAGAGACATGGCCACCGTCAGGACCGACCGAATGGCTTACGTTGGGGATTCGGCCAAGGGTACGTTCACAGTGCCGGGATCCTTCACTTTGGAGGCTGACTCAAGTGGAGCTCGCGGCGAGACGCAATTTCAGCAGAAGCTCACGGCGAATGGTTCGAGCGCGACATTCGAGCTCAATCCGCAGGCGAACAATGTCATCCCGATTAAAAAGGGAACGATTGCCGGCCCCGTGACGGTTGACATCGATCGGACTGAGACGCGTCCTTCAGCACCTCAACCTGAGCGGACAAAGATTCACGGAGTCGCGGACGCCGTAGACTTGGATTTGGAAGGATCGCGTACCGTCACCTTGCGGGGAAACGTTAAGGTGCAAGGTGAGAGCACGATCTATCAGGGAACGAGCGAAGGAGATACGGTCGTCATCTTCCTTGACGAATCACTAAAGCCGATTCGGATTCGCATCAGCGGCGAACCAGCTAAGAGCACTCTGAGAGACAAGCGAGATGGGGGCGGTCCGAATTGAAGATCATCGGCAAGGATCTTCAAAAGCAGTATAAGGGTCGCCGTGTCGTGCAGGGCGTGACCTACGACATCAGCCAGGGCGAGATTGTGGGCCTGCTCGGCCCCAATGGAGCGGGAAAGACCACCACGTTTTACATGACCACGGGATTGATCCGGCCCAACGGCGGCAAGGTGTTCTTCGATGACCTGGACGTGACTTCTTGGCCCATGTACAAAAGAGCCAGGGCAGGCGTTGGTTACTTACCCCAGGAAGCAAGCGTGTTCCGAAAACTCAGCGTCGAAGACAATCTCCGACTCGTTCTGGAGCTCGCGAAGAAGCCCAAGGCTCACATCAAAGCCAAGATTGCCGAACTGGCGGAGGAACTCAGCATCACCCGGATCCTTCACAGCCAAGGCAACGTGCTTTCCGGTGGAGAGCGACGCCGAGTCGAGATCGCGAGGGCGTTGGCGACGGAGCCGAAGTTCATTCTTCTCGATGAGCCATTTACGGGAATCGACCCGGTTACGATCGAAGAGATCCAGGAAATCCTGTTCAGGCTGAAATCACGAGGAATTGGAATCCTGATCACTGACCATAACGTCGTCGCCACACTGCGGATCACTGATCGTAACTACATCCTGGTCGACGGGAAGATCATCGCTCAGGGGACCGGCAAGGAGATTGCCGCCAATGCGATGGTTCGCAAGCACTACCTGGGCCAGCAGTTTGGGACTCAGCCGTTCGCCGGTCCCAGTGAGGACGATGTCGCGATCGAGGCGCTCGATGAAGATTCAGAACCCGAGTCCGAGGAGCCGCCGATTGGCGACTAGAGGCCCGGCTTGAAGAGAATCGACGTCCTCATCGTGAGGGAAATCCTGGGGCCGTGGCTTTTTGGCGTGGCGCTCTTTGGTTCGCTGCTCTTTGCCGCGACGTACCTGGGCCGAGTCGCGGATTATGTGGCCAAAGGCGTGCCTCCGGATTTAATTGGAGGCTTTGCTTTCCTATTGCTGCCAGCGATCCTGGTGCAAACGTTTGCAATGTCCATGCTCCTCGCAGCCCTGCTGTCATTTGGCCGATTAAGTTCGGACAGCGAAATTGTGGCGCTCAGGGCGGCCGGGGTCAGTCTGTTCCGCATTATTCTTCCGGTCACGGCATTCTCTGTGGTAGTCGCGGCGGTCGCGTTTATGGTCAATGAAACGATCGTGCCAGCGGCGGCCAAACAGTC
>CAMLEL010000112.1 GCA_946478935.1 uncultured Armatimonadota bacterium | reverse complement strand
GTTGACCTGGAAGAGGTGCGCCGGTTCGTCGTCTGCCTTCTGAACGTTTTTGACACCCTTTCCGCCGCGCTTCTGCGCACGGTAAGCGTCAATGCTGACTCGCTTGATGTAGCCATCCCGAGAGATCGAGATGATTGCTTCTTCCTCGGGGATCAAATCCTCTTCGGTAAACTCCCCGGCCTCGCGGGTTACGATCTTGGTTCGACGCTCATCGCCATGCTTATCCCGAAGCGCGATGATCTCATCTCGAATCACTTGTCGCAACCGCTCCGGGCTGTTCAGAATGTCCATCAAGTTCTGAACTCGCAATAGCGCCGCTTTGTACTTGTCTTCCAATTCCTGCTGGTTCAAACGCGTCAGCTGGCGAAGCTGCATGGCCAACACCGCGTTTGCCTGGAAGGGCGACATATCGAATTCACGAACCAGGGCGACCATCGCCGCCCGTGGATCGGCCGAGTTCCGGATGATCGCGATAATATCGTCGAGGAACCGTCGGGCAATCTGATAGCCCTCATTGACGTGCACTTCTTCAAGCGCACGGTAAAGCTCATAGCGGGTGCGCCGCTCGACCACGATACGCCGGTGCTTCAGGTACTCGTCCAGCAGGACGATGACAGGACAGGTTCGCGGAGCGAAGTCGGCCAAGCCGAGCATGATCGCGCCAAAGGTCGTTCGCAGCGCCGTATGTTTCAGCAGGTAGTTCAGCGCTTTGTTGGGGTTGACGTCGCGCCGAATCTCGATCTCGATCCGCATTCCGCGCTTGTCCGAGTAATCCTGGACATTCAAGATGCCGTCAAACTTGCGCTCCTTGGCAATCTGGGCAACGGCTTTCACCAAGTTCTCTTTGTTGACCTGGTAAGGAAGCTCCGTAACCACGATGACCGACTTCCCGGCCTCGCCCGGCTCAATCATAGTCTTGGCCTGCATGATGATGCTGCCGCGACCGGTCTCGTAGGCGCTGCGGATGCCCTTCGTCCCCATGATGATCCCGTAGGTCGGGAAGTCCGGACCGGGCAACACTTCCATCACTTCATCAAGCGTGCTTTCCGGGTTGTCCAACCGCAGCAGGAGCGCATTACTCACTTCGGTCAGGTTGTGGGGCGGAAGGTTGGTGGCCATGCCAACGGCAATGCCCTGAGAGCCATTGCAGATCAGGTTCGGGAACTTGCTCGGCATGACGGTTGGCTCTTTGAGGGTGGTGGAGTAGTTATCGATCCAGTCAACCGTCTCCTTGTCCAGATCCTCCATGGTTTCCATGGCAAGCGGAGTCAGGCGGCATTCCGTATATCGCTGGGCGGCGGGGCTATCACCATCCACTGACCCAAAGTTCCCTTGCCCCTGGATGAGCGGATACCGCAGGGACCACGACTGGGCCATGCGCACCAGAGTCGGGTAGATGACCTGATCGCCGTGCGGGTGGTAGTCGCCTGAGCACTGACCGGTGACTTTTGCGCACTTGACGTAGTTGGAATCCGGCGCCAGGTTCAACTCGCGCATCGTGTACAGGATGCGGCGCTGGACCGGCTTCAGACCGTCACGAACGTCAGGAAGGGCGCGCGCGATGATGACGGACATCGCGTAGTTGACGTACGAACGGCCAAGCTCCTCGTCGACGGCGATGATGGAAATATTAGGGTCTTGTTCTGACACGGGTGTTCAAATTCCAGACGTTCCCGGCAGGCCAAAAGACGCACGGTTAGGAACGGGGTCGATAGGCCAAAGTATACCCGTTTTTGAATCTGCCAGGCCTGTTTGCCTGGGGCGCCATCCAGGTCCGGTGGAGGAGCTAGACGGCCCGACGGACACGTACCGAGTAACCTACACTCATGAACATCCTCGTTCTCGGCGGGACCAAGTTCGTCGGGCGGCACATCGTGGAAAAGGCGCTGGAGCTGGGCCATCAAGTGACGGTCTTTCACCGGGGGCAAACCGGAGCTGACTTGACCGGCGTACAGCACGTTTTCGGGGACAGGGATGGTGGGTTGGATGCGCTCGGAACCGATGTCTCGTGGGACTGGGTGATCGACACTTCCGGGTATGTGCCCCGGATTGTCCGGCAGTCGTGTGAGGCGCTCATAGGTCGGACGTCGCAGTTTCTCTTTATCAGCACGATCAGTGTGTATGCGGATCTCTCCGAGCCCGGCATCGATGAGCGTTCGGAGTTGGCCAAGCTGGACGACCCGGCAGTCGAGACCATCGACGCCCAAACCTACGGCGGTTTGAAGGTGCTGTGCGAGCAAGAAGTGTTGAAGGCCTTTCCGGAGGCGCTGATCGTACGGCCAGGCATGATCGTGGGGCCCTATGATCACACCGACCGCTTTACCTACTGGTTCTTGCGCGCGGCGAAAGGCGGCAAGATGATCTCGCTTTGCGAGCGGGACGAGCCGGTGCAGTTCATCGATGGGCGAGACCTGGCAGCCTTTTGTCTGCATCTGCTTGAAATGGGTGAAACCGGAACCTATAACGCAACCGGTCCCCAGTTCCCCATGACCTGGGGGGACGTTTTTGATGAAGCAGCGCTTGGCGCGGGAACAAGCTACGAGATTGTAAGGCCGCCTCTGCCCTGGTTGAAGGAGCGCGGCGTGGAGCCCCTTCCTGCGCAGATGCCGTTGGAAGAAGGCATGGGCGGCGTCTATCGAGTCAAAATCGACAGAGCGGTCGGCGCTGGCCTCAGATTCCTGCCGCTTAATGAAACCGTGCTGGATACGATCAGGTGGAGGAGTTCAGACCCCGCCCCATTGAAAGTCGGCTTGACTCTGGAGAAAGAATTGGAGTTGATCGAGAATTACGAACGTGTCGAGTTTTGAGACACTCCCATTGGAGTCGGTCACTGATCCAATGAACAGGCATCAACTCGGAGGTGCGACATGAACGCTCAATCGCACGTCGCCACATGATGAATGCCGAAGACATCGGGCGGCTGATGCTCATCATCGTCCCCCTTATCCTGACGGTCGTGATTGTAGGATTCATCGTGTTCATCCGATGGAGCCGGAAGGATCGGAACGTGAAGGATTGGCGGGATATCAAGTAAGGCTACTTTTCCCGCACACCGAGTTGCACCGGCTCTTGGCGGAAGAAGAGGCTGAGCGTCCAATCGATCACGATGCGCACCCGTCGTGACCAGCTTGGCATCTTCATCAAGTAGACGGTTCGGAAGAGCCACCAGGCGATGAAGCCTGACAGCTTGATGCCAAACACCCGGGCGACGGCGGTTCGACATCCGATGGCCGCGAGCGATCCAAGGGTGTTGAACTTGAACGGGCGGAGCGGCTCACCGGCCATGGATCGGAGTACATTTGCGCCAGCGTGCGGCCCCTGACGAGAGGCATTTTGCGCGGTGGCCGCGTAGGGTTTGCCATCCTCATCCGGAATGAATGCGGAGTCACCGACCGCCCAGACGTTTTCATGCCCCTTGACGCGTGTGGAAGGATCGCAAACGATGTAGCCGCGCTGATCGCGGGGCAAGCCCTCGACTCCGTCGAGACAGGGCGCCGGAGAGATTCCGGCGCACCAAACCGTTGTGTGGGTCGGCAAGCGTTCCCCGGTTGTCAAATTGACAAAGTCTTCGGCAACTTGAGTCAGGGTGGTTTTTGTCAGAATCCTCAGCCCACGGCCCTCCAAGTTCTTGCGCGCAAAGTGGGCCAGATCGGCATCGATTGCGGGAAGGATTCGGTCTGCGTATTCGACGACGACCACTTCCACGTCCTCTTCGGTCAGGTTCGGATAGTTTTTCGATTGGTCCGTGAGGAATTCGTGGTACTCGCCGGCCAACTCGATGCCACTGAAGTTGGATCCCACCACGACGATCCTGAGCAGAGCCTGCCGCACGGCCAGATCCGTCACCGTGTTCGCCATTTCCAGCAATCGGATGCCCCGATCTCGGAAGCCGATGGAATCCTTGAGCGATTTCAGTTCAAAGGCGAAGTCCTTCAAACCGGGAACGTCGGGAATCTTCGTGACGCTACCAGGAGCCAGAATGAGGTGCTCGAAGGAAATGGAGTCGTGGTCCTCCAATCCGTCCACACGGTACCAAACCTGCTTTTGATTCAGGTCGATTTTCTCAACGTTCGCCATGATGAAGCGGACACGGCTCCCCGAGAACTTTCGAATGGGTACGGTCACGTGCCTTGGCTCCAATTGCCCAACGCCCGCTTCAATCAACAGTGGATAGAACAGGAGAAAGTTCTGGCGGTCAATCAGTACGACTTCCACCTGTCGTGGAGCATGCTTGGCTAGGTATTGGGCGGCATATGCGCCGCCGAACCCACCGCCGACGATTACGATCCGCTTGGTTTCTCCCGCACGATCCATTGACTCTTAAACGAGCGTACCGGTCCTTGGATCGGGAAATGGGTCAATCGCCCAGTTTGAGACTGGAAGGGCGATAGCGTCGCGTGACCTTGAAACCGTGCTTGCCGTAAAAAGCGTCCAGTGTGGTCCAATCGATGATGCACTGCTTGCCACCCAGGCTCTTTAGATGCAGTAGGGACGCCTCCAGCAACGAATGCCCGATTCCGGCGCCGCGCAGTTCACTGGTGACTCCGATGGGCCCCACCGAAGCCCATCGATCTCCAAGGGAGTTCCGCCAGACTCCTCCGCCGATGGGAAGTTGATGAGTCCAGTGCTGCATCAAGGAGAATCCGACCACTTTCGACTGATCGAATGCTGCCATCACACAGCCCGGATCTCCTTCGACGCGAATTTTATCGAGGGTGTCGTGCAACCAGCGACCGGAGAAGCTCGCTTCGAGAAAGACCCGGAGGGCCACCAACTCGTCCTCGGAATCAATCGGTCTAAACTCAATCTTGTCAGGTGGCTGAGTCCAAGCCTGATAGTCGGACAGGTCCCGCTCCAAGTCAAAGACTTCCCCTTGATCCTCAAATCCCTCCACCATCAGAAAGCCGCACATCGCGCCAAAGTCTGCTGGGCAACCCGGCCAAAAGTGCCGGGAGTCGCCTCCAAATACCACGCGATTCACCCCGCGATTGCGCAAAACGCGCTTGGCATCGGCAACCAGGTCGACGGCCACTCTTGGATCCGAATAGGCAATAGCGCTTAAGTGCGCCTGGTCGACAGATGGACCTTTGAACAGGCTGGCCGCTGAGCGCTTGAAAGCGACGAAGCCAAGGATCTGGCCCGCAGCATCGGTTTCGAACTGGGATATTCCCCAATCGAAGAGCGGCGATTTGACCGTGTTCAACTCGAGGAGTTCCGCGTCGATACGGTAATCCTCAGGATAAAAAGCGTTCCAATGCGCCGCCAGGGCGGCGAAGTCAGCCTGTCGAAAGTTGTGTCGCATGCACTAGGCGGCGGCAAGCTGACGAAGGTGGTCCCCATACAGGTTCAGAGCTTCGCGCGTGCGCATTATCCGCGAGATCATGTTACCGTCATCCGTCTGCAAGAACGTGGCGAGATCGCCGGCTTCAAACAGTTTTTCAAATGCGTCGCCCGAGTCTTCGACTTCGAAGCGCAAGTAAGCCAAAACGTACCGACGAATCTTGGGATAGTGCTGCATCATCCACTCACGCTGCAGCCCATAACCCTTCTCCAAGAAGGGCGACGGCCCATAGTTCGCGGCGTCGCAAATTGTCTCCACCAATGTTTCGTACTCGCAGTAGAAATGGATCAAGTCCTGTTGTCGCTCCGACACCGTCGGCCCGTCGGCGAACGCCTTTGCCCGAGCGGCAGCTTCCCTGCGATCGGCAAGGGCAATCCTCACCCGGTTGACAATGGATGGCGCTTGGACGACAATCTTTTCGGTTCTCTCCATTTCAGTCCTTTGATTTCTCCACGAAATTCATTCGCAGATCCCGCACGAGTCCGTGGATCCTGCGCTTGTCTTCCTCATCGAGCTGAGGTTCGATAAAGCTGGCGAGGTGGGTCGTCAGATCGATGGCCACCTTGGCCTGTTCCATGTCTTGCTCAATCTTGCCAGTGGCCAGGTCCGGCTGCAGACCCAGCTTGCTCCACGCGATCGCCGCCATGGTGTCTACCATGGTCATGATCACCGAGTAAACGTCGACCGGTTCCGGAGATTGGCTTTCGGACATTTGGAATCATCGTACAGACGAGCAACCAGCCAGGAATGCCGCAGGAATCTAGCCTTTCAATGTTAGATAGATACCAAGGCCGAGCAGGAGGAGCCGCACCACCACCATGAATGCGCGCTCGGGAATGCGCCTCAGAACGGCAATCCCAAGCCATGTTCCCACAAGCGTGCCTGCGGTGAGCCCAGCCACCAACTTCCATTGGTCAATAATCGCATCCGAATAGACGGCCAGATACACGGGCAGGCGAGCAATGTCCACGATGACTCCGGCTGCAGTGGAAGTCGCGACGAATGCCTTGCCGGTTATGCCAAAGCCGGTCATGGCGCCAGCCCGCAGCCCACCTTGATTTCCCACGAGCCCACCCAAGAAGCCGGAAGCGACCCCCGAAAGCCAAGCCCAAATTCCATCGAATCGGAGCTTTTGAGTCATTCCCATCAGTCCGCCGAGTCCCACGAAGATCAAGAGGACGGCAAGCACCACCTCTAGCACGCGGGACTGCGTATAGACACCCACCCATGCGCCAATGAGTCCACCCACTGCACTCATCACTCCAAACGACCGCATCAGGGACCAATCGACATCCCGCCTCAGCATCCAAAATCGCACCACGGTCGCGAAGAAGTGTGGAATGGCCACGATCGCCACGGCGATAGTGGCCGGATGGGACGCGGCAACGGTGGGCGTGAGGATGCTGCCAATGCCAAAACCAGCGATCGAGGCGACACCGCCGGCTAGCACACTGGATAAGAGGTAAATGGGGCCCAAGTGACTAGGAATTATGCAGAATCTTCACCGCGCCAAGGATTGGGTTCGTCTAAGAGGTGAAAGTTCCGAAAAGGAGAAAGTGAAGGCAACAGAAAGGAGCTTGGAATCTATAGATTGCTTGCGTCCCGTGCCTGAGGATATCTCCATAAGGAGCATAAAGGCTGTGGATCTTGTGGATTCGCAGCCTTCCTTTTTTGCCCGTGTACGGGTCAGACGGTGGTGTAGCCTCCATCGACCAGGTAATAGCCTCCGGTGATAAAGGAAGCCTCATCGGAAAGCAGGAAGCAAACCAATGGCGCCACTTTCTCTGGCTTTCCGAGTCGCCCAAGCGGATGTTTACCGACCAGAGCCTTGTGAAAGTCTTCTGGAAGGTTCGCTAGCAAGGGCGTTTCGATGTACCCGGGG
Organism: uncultured Armatimonadota bacterium; assembly: GCA_946478935.1. The sequence continues at coordinate 304 of CAMLEL010000112.1, read as the reverse complement.
CCAACACAATTGATCCTGAGTCCCTGCGGGCCATATTCGGCCGCCGCATTTTTGGTCAGGCCGACGACGCCATGTTTGGCCGCCGTGTATGCGCCACTCCCAATCGCCGCAACCGTCCCATGGATCGAGGCCATGTTCACGATCGCACACTTGTTTGCGCCAGCTTTTAGCATCGCCGGAATCTGATAGCGCATCCCGTACAGAACGCCGTTCAGATTGATATCGATGACCCGGTTCCAATCCGCCAAGTCCGTGTCTCCAGCCAGAGCGTTTGCTCCGCCGATTCCAGCATTGTTCACGGCAT
>CAMLEL010000111.1 GCA_946478935.1 uncultured Armatimonadota bacterium | reverse complement strand
AAGGCTGACTTCGAAGTCGCTCAGGCAGAGCACACGAGACAGATTCGACTGTTGGAGCAGGGATTTACCACGCAAGCCAATGTCGACCGGGCCCGGGGCTCACTCGAAGCGGCCCGGGCTGCCTATCAGCTTTCCCAGACGCAGTTGAAGACGTTAGAGCAGGATCTGGCCTCAGAAGTTGTGTCGGCCAATGCGGCGATTGCGCGTAGCAAGGCGAGCTTGGATCAAGCCAAAGCGAATTCCTCGGACACGGCCATTCAAAGACAAACGGTGGCCGAGGCAGAAAAAGCGGTGAAAACCGCGGAAATCAACTTGCAGCAAGCACGGGACACGTCCATCAACAACCGCGTGCGCAACGAAGAATTCCGTGCTGCCAAGGCTTCGACCGTTCGAAGTCGCGTTTCGGTAGAAAATGCCAAAGTGCAATTGGACAGCACCACAGTGTTGGCGCCCCGAGATGGAGTTGTCACGACCAAGTATCTTGAGGAAGGCACGATTATTCCTCCCGGCACGAGCACGTTTGCCCAAGGCACGAGCATCGTCCAGTTGAGCGACGTCACGACGATGTTCGTTGAGTGCTCCGTGGTCGAAGCGGATATTGCGCAAGTTCGCGTTGGCCAGAAGGTTCGCATTGTCACTGAGGCGTTCAAGGGAGTTAAGGTCGAAGGAGTCGTCGATCGTGTCAATCCTGCGGCACTTACGGAAAACAACATCACCGCGGTCAAAGTCCGCGTCAAGATCAAGCCGGGTGGCAAAGTGCAACTCTTGCCCGGGATGACGGCGACCTGCGAGTTTCTGACGCTTGAAAAAGCCAATGTGCTGATCGTTCCCAGCCAGGCCGTTATCCACGATGGCGACAAAGCCTTCGTAGAAATTAAAGGCGTGGATCCGCAGGTGCCTCAGCGAGTCGAAGTCAAAGTGGGTGAGATCGGCAACGACGGAACCGAAATCATCAGCGGCCTGAAAGAAGGCGACGAAATCGTGACCGCAAAGATCGATTTGGCGGCCCTGCGAGAGACTCAACAGAAGATGCAGGAGGCGCAAGAAGGCGGCGGATTGGCGGGTGGTGGCCAACGCCCGCGAAACAACCAACAGCGATCGGGGCAGCCTCGAGCCGGTGCGAGCCTCCAGATGGGAGGCGGCCGTGGCGGAGGAGCCGGTCGATGACCTTTTCGGATTCTTTCCAATCCGCCATTCGAGCGATCACGGCGAACAAGTTGCGCTCCGCCCTCACCATGCTGGGCGTGATCATCGGCGTCGGTTCAGTCATCGCGATGATCGGAATTGGCGAAGGCACCAAGAAGCAGTCACTCGACAACATCTCAAAGATGGGCTCAAATATGCTCACGGTCATGCCTGACTGGCGTCGCGGGGGGCAGAGCATGGGGGCGACTGCGCCTCCTTCTCTTCAAGAAGAGGATGTCGCGGATCTGCGCGCGCAGGTACCCCTCATCAAGAACATCACTGGCGTGGTGAGCGGCAACCGTCCGGTTATCTACAACGGCAAAAGCACGCAGACGAACGTTACCGGAGGCATGCCGGAGATCGGCATCATTCGAAACGCCACCAAGATGTTTCAGGGCGGTTGGTTCACCTATGAGGACAATCAGCTGCAAAAACAAAAGGCGGTTCTGGGCTATCAAGTTTACGACGATCTATTTCAAGGCGAGAATGCGGTCGGCGCAACGATCCGCATTGGGCCGCAAAACTTTGAAGTGGTCGGGGTGGTCGAGTACAAGGGCGGATCTGGCTGGAGAAACCCGGACGACCAAATCTACATTCCTCTGGAAACCGCCAAACGCAAGCTGCTCGGCAAAAACAAATTGGATCAGATCAACATCGAGGCCTCGAACACCGAGTTGATGCCGATCACCCAGATTCAGGTGGAAGAAGTTCTGAATCGCAAACGCCGAAACGCCGCCGGTGAATCCCTTTTCCGGGTGTTCAACCAAGGCGAAATGATCGAGCAAATGAAGGAGCAGACGGCACTTCTGGGAGCCCTGCTCGCTGGCATCGCTTCCGTCTCCCTCCTAGTCGGCGGAATCGGGATCATGAACATCATGCTCGTCTCCGTTACGGAGCGCACGCGCGAAATCGGCCTGCGCAAAGCAATCGGCGCCAAGCGAGAAGGCATCTTGACCCAGTTTCTCTTGGAAAGCGTGGTTATGTGTCTGCTGGGCGGCGTCATGGGCATCGTCTTTGGTTCGCTGGGAGTGATCGGCGTGGCCAAACTCTTTAAGGTGCCCCCCATCATCAACTCAACATCGATCGTGACAGCATTTGTATTCTCCGCTGCGGTCGGCGTATTTTTCGGCCTCTATCCGGCGCTTCGGGCCAGTCGGCTGGAACCGATCCAGGCCTTGCGGTACGAATAATGCGAGCGGGATCGGACGCCGAGGACCATGCCGCCGATCTCCTCCTTGAGAAGGGCTACACCATCGTGACGCGCCGCTTCAAAGCCAAGGGCGGAGAGCTCGACATTGTCGCATTGGATGGCGATGACTTGGTTTTCGTGGAGGTCAAGCAGCGCAAAGCGGGCTACATTCCTGAAGAATCGATCAGCCGTAGGAAAATCGAGCGCCTCTATGCGGCCGCTAACAACTATCTCACTCAAACGGGCCAGAGCGGGCGGGCATTCCGATTCGACGTGATCGCCGTCGGATTCAACGAGGTTCGTCACCATCGCGGTGTGTTTACAGATCTGGTTAACTTGGGAGATAGCTCCGACCCATCGGATTAATTCTCGTCTGCGCCAGAATCTTGAGACGCATGGGCTCCCTGATGCATGACAAACCGAAGAGGGTCGACTGATGTTCACCGGGCTGATTCAAGCAGTTGGCACCATAGAGCTATTCCAAGGCTCACGGCTCATGGTCGATGCCGGTACGTTTGCCGAGTCAGATCCAATCGTCGCCGGCGAGAGCATTGCCGTAAATGGCTGCTGCCTTACGGCGCTGGAACACGGAGTGCTTGCATTCGACCTCAGCGCAGAAACCATCGCACGGACCGCATTCCATGAGTTGCGCTCGGGAAGCAAAGTGAACTTGGAGCGCGCCATGCGGCCCATGGATCGATTGGGGGGACACATCGTCCAAGGCCACGTAGACTCCGTCGGCGAAGTTGTGGCCGTGCTGCAAGACGGAGAGTTCACCGTCTTCCGGTTCCGGACACCGAAGGAAATGGACCGGTACATGATCGACAAGGGTTCGATCGCGGTCGACGGCATCAGCTTAACGATCGTGCATCCCGTCGAGGGAGAGTTCGACGTGTGGGTAGTTCCGCACACTTTGGAACACACAAATCTTTCGTCCCGCAAGCCAGGTGACCTTGTGAACTTGGAGTTTGACGTGCTCGCAAAATATGTCGAGAAGCTCGTTGGCGGCAATCCTAGAGTCTAGACAAGCTATATTTGCCCTGAACGGATACTCCGCCACGGGTTACAGTGAAGGCTCCGGCCGCCTTTAACAACTTGCCGTCTGCAATGTCCACAGAAAACACAATCGGAGCGCTGTTCACGATGGGTTGTTTCGGAAGATAGTTGCCATGAATGACGGCCACACGCCGTCCCTTCTCAGCCCGGACAGCTTTCAACGAATACTCGATTTTTATTTGCATACCGTTGGTTTCAACAACGGCGCCCCATTTGTCGCCGACAACGACCGCCTTTCGCGAGAACGTGACGTTCGGAGTTCCGTTTGAACCGACCTTGATCCCATTTACTGCCATCGACTTCGTTTGTCCGGTTGAGTCGGTGGTCAAATCGAACTTGAAGCCATCCAGGTCCTTGAAGTTTGCGTCGCTCCCGCTAAAGACACCATTTGCATAGGTCGATGTCACGTCGAAGGCTTGCTGCCACTTCCAGTTATCGCCCTGGCGACTGACAAGCTTCTCGCGGATGATTGCTTTAAAGCCCATCTTGCCGTTCGCTCCCACGGCATTCATGTCCGTACTAAGAGCATATTTGTACGCCGCGCCTACCTTAGCGCGCACGGTGATGAGGATCGGCTTATGGGTCTGGACTAAGCCAGATGTTAAAACGAGGGCGGTGAGGATGGCTGTCATGCGCGAGGACGTGTGGTGAGACGCTCGATGCGCTTCTCGTAAGAAGTTCCTTGGATGATACGGTTTACGTAGATCGATGGCGTGTGGATCTCGTTTGCATCCAACTCCCCAACTTCCACCAACTCCTCGACCTCAGCCACGCAGACCTTGCCCGCCGCGGCCATCATCGGGTTGAAGTTGCGCGCTGTCTTTTTAAACACCAGATTTCCTGACCGGTCCGCTTTCCACGCCTTCACAATGCTGAGATCGGCATGGAGGGCAGACTCCATCACATACATCTCACCGGCAAATTCCCGGGTCTCCTTACCTTCCGCCACCAGCGTCCCATATCCGGTCTTGGTGAAAAACGCTGGGATGCCCGCGCCACCGGCCCGGATCCTTTCCGCCAACGTCCCTTGGGGATTGAACTCGAGCTCCAGTTCACCGCTCAGGTACTGCCGCTCAAATTCGGCATTCTCTCCAACATAGCTGCTGACCATCTTGCGAATCTGTTTGGTCTGAAGGAGCAGGCCGAGCCCGAAATCATCCACGCCGCAGTTATTGCTGATCACCGTGATGCCCTTAACCCCTGAGTCACGTAGAGCCAGAATCAGGTGTTCGGGAATGCCGCAGAGTCCGAATCCTCCCGACATGATCGTCATCCCGTCGAAGAGCAATCCCTTGAGGGCGGCTTGCGCAGATGGAAATACCTTGTTCATCGAGCCTCCGTTGGTTCGTATCCGATTGTACATAACAGGCAGGGGTCAAGGTTAAACTGAGGACATGAAGACCATCCTTGTCGTGGGAGGAGCGGGCGAAGTGGGCGAAGGCATCGTCAGGCAGCTTTTGCAAGCGGGAATGCGGGTGCTCGTCCAATCCCGGTCGCAGGAACGCATCGACGCCCTCGCCGCCCACCTTGGAAATCCTGCCGCCATGTACGACGTGGTGGGAGATATCAATGACGAGTCCGCACTAGAAGAACTTCAATCCAAAGTGCGGGCCACCAAACACGAGTTGGATGCCGTGGTTGCCACAATCGGCTCATGGTGGTCCGGTCCAGCGTTGATAGATTTGGACCTTGCCACGTACGAAAGAGTCATGCATGAAAGGCTCACAACCCACTTCCTTGTTGCCAAGACCTTTCTGAAAGAGATTCAAGATCGACCGGGCAGCAGCTACACCTTCATCCATGGAGCATCGGGGTTTGTGCCGATAGCCAACTCCGGCCCGGTGTCCATTGCCGGCGCGGCTCAGGTGATGATGAAGGATGTATTCGCCAAGGAACTGGACAACAAAGCCGTAAGAATCAACTTGCTAAGCATGATGAGCGCGATTGCGACCCGTTCTCACCCAAGCGATAATCCCGAATCCATTACGGCGGACGACGTCGGAAAGTATGTGGCGCACCTGGTGGTTTCTGACTTGCGGGGCGAAACGATCAAATTCAAACACCGAAGTGAGATTACATAATCTCCATCGGTGTGGAGGTGAAACCTATGATCCAACTCGTTGCATTCGTCTGCTTGATTCAGACTGATAGATCAACCGAGAAAACACTCCGAACAATGAATGAGTGTCGACAGCTATCTGTATCTGCACACGAAATACTCTTTGGCAAGGCACCCAAGTTTATATCCGAGGAGCTTAGAAAGTCGAAGATTGATCACTGCTTTGAGTTCCGCACAGAGTTTATTACCTATCAGTGTGACGCGGTAACGGGTCAGTTAATTTCTGTTAGACGATGGCCGACCAAGGAACAAGAGCGAATCTCCCGCAATGTCAAGGCAAAACCACGGATTCCGAACGTCATCGAAGCACAAAAAAAGGCGAGAGCATACTTGAGACTTCTCGGTTTGCCACCACATGCCGCATTAGAATACTCAGTCGTTTATGGCCCAAGAATGCCGGATCGTGGCGACGAAGTAGAACCAGGAGGCTACTCATTCAAGTTTGGCCTAAAAGCAAACGGTCATAAGTTTCGTAAGGAGTGGAGTCACTGGTTCTGTACCGTAGACTGGCATGATGGGTATCCAAATGTAGCCGCTGCCATGCCTACAGCCAAGCCAGTAGCATCTACCCAAAACTTGACCCGACCGCAAGCAGTTGCAATTGCTAGGCAGAATTATCCAAGGTTACTAGCTGAGAAGAAGCCCCAGCCAAAGCCACGGAGGAACGCAAACATCCGAACGATGCTCAAGTACGTCGTTCCGAACGCAGAATACGGCGGACAAGTTAAGGCTCCGGTGAACCGTATCTTCGAAGCTCGCCTCGCATGGATCATCATTATAGGACCAGATGAGGTTTGGGTCGATGCAGGTGACGGAAAGTTGCTAGGTGGCTGGATGCGCGGCTTTTTAGATAGCCATACGGAGTATTATAAGGATGGCCGCTGGACACCGAATGATTACTGAGCAATTTCCGTATCAATTGATATTACGTGGGCCCAGAGGCATTTATACTGGTACTTCGACACCTCGTGCTCCCTAGGATAATCGAATGCTGATCCCAATATTCATCCTAGTCTTCCAAGGTGAGCGAACGGCGGAAAGGACCGTCAAATCCATGGCAGAATGTCGAAGTGTTGCTACAGTGGCGCATGATAAGCTGTTTCAAAATGTTCGCTTACCCTTTACCTTCGAATCTCTCAAGCATACAAAACTGGATCATTGTTATGTTTTTGGAATCCATGACATTGAGTACAGTTGCGATGCTGTTACAGGACAGTTGACCTCAATCAGAAGATGGCCATCGAGTAACCGATTGAGCGCATTAAGGTCCCCAAACGCTAAACCAAGTATCCCAAATGTAATTGAGGCGCAAAAGAAGGCTCGGTCTATCTTGAAGTTTCTTGGCATGCCTGACGATGCGGAACTTGAGTATTCACACAATTACGGCGCCAGATTCCCAACACGGGATGACAGCCGAATCGATGGAGGCTATTTTTTTGTTTTTGGCCTGAAGAAACATGGCTACCGGTTTCATACGAATACCAACCACTGGCACTGTATGATCGACTGGGTAGACGGCAAGGTCAATACTGCAGGCACCGCATACAACTCGGTACCGATCACTTCATCTCTTCGCATTGACAGAGAAAAGGCCATCCGTACTGCCCGGGCCCTTCTGCCCGAATTGCAGAGGCGACGTGTTGTTAGACCAAAGCTAAGAAAGGATAGCAATCTGAGGACGATGCTTAAGTATGTTTTGCCAAACGATGAATACGGAGGGCCAGTAAAACCCTCCGCCAATCGAGTTTTTGAATCAAAGCTGGCTTGGATTGTCTTTATCGGACCAGACGAAGTTTGGATTGACGCAGATAACGGCAAATTGCTCGGTGGTTGGATGCGCGGCCATCTCTATCCACACTACGAGTTCTACAACAAGGGAAAGTTTCAACCGGATGACTACTGACGGTATACGTCTCCCCTGCACTGGCCGCATAAACCGGTGTCTTCACATCCATCACTACTTCTGGTAAAGGTGCAA
>CAMLEL010000110.1 GCA_946478935.1 uncultured Armatimonadota bacterium | reverse complement strand
TCGTCCTCGGCATGAATCGGGCATCGCCGCCTTCCATTTCGTAAAACTGACTTTAACGCCTCATCATCTCCAACCAGCAACGGGCCGGTGGAACTACCCATGAAGATCTTGATTCCAGGTGTTCCTGGCAGCATCTCAAGACGTCCGAGTTCAGTTGCATTCTCGGTACTCGCTCCAACAAAGAATGAGTAGTCGCACCAAGCGCGATCCTTGGCTCGGCTCAACTTGTCCGCCAAAGCAGCCTGGCTGGTCGTCGTCGGGTTGGTATTGGGCATCTCAAATATTGAGGTGACCCCACCAAGGACTGCTGATTTCGTGCCTGACTCCAGGTCTTCCTTATGTTCCAAGCCAGGTTCGCGAAAATGTACCTGGGTATCAATCAAGCCAGGCATGAGGATCAGCCCGTGCGCATCAATTTCCCGTGAGCCACTCTCGGCGACTCGCCCAATCGCCGCGATTTTGCCGTTCTCAATCGCCAAGTCCCCGAATTCCTGATGTTTGGAAGTCGTTAGTCTGGCATTTCGAATGACAACGTCGAATGGCATCTTGCGGATGCTACCCGTGGTAGGAAGGCTAGCCAGGCATAGTATTAGGAACGAAAGCGCCGATAATAACTTCCGTGAGCCTCTGGATTGCCGGTCTCCTTGTGAGCGTTGTCAGCTTCCCCAAGCTTCCGATTGAGTCGGAAATGGCGCGGGGTGAGCGGATTTATCGACAAAAAAAGGGGATTGAGAGGACCCTGCTTGAAGACCGAAACACTTTGGGAGGATGGTTCGACGGGATCCGGAAGGTCGAACTGAACCAGGCGATCAGGCTATCGCCAGCAATGATGTCCCGCTGGCTCGGGTATTTGAACGTGAAGGAAAAGTGGACGATACGCGAAGTTCAGGCTCGTTGGAACTCCCTTGCACGGAACTTTGCGGGGAGTTCAGCCTTTGTCGTGGAGTTGTACGCTCTTCCCAAGCAGAGTGACTACTTCGAAATCACCGATTGGGCGCCGACTCGGCCGGAGACCGCGGTCAACGTGCGCTTTCTGATGACAGTTCCACGTTCTCAAGGCGCTCAGATGAGCGATCACAAGGATCAGTCCGGCGCTTATATGAGGATCGAGCCATCAGTCACCTGCTTGGGAATTTTCCGTGGATTCTCAGTGGACGCCATCCGTTGCTTTCCGTGGTTTACGCTGGACCCGTCCCTGGCGGCACTGACGCCTGAGTTCGCCATAGTTCCCAGATCGGCATACGAAGCTGTTACCGGGGATTACGTGCGGGCTGTCTACCTGATCGAGGGCGAGGTACCGCCGGAATCTCGGCACCTGCCGATTTCGCTGCATGTCTTCGCGCCGGGCAAGGAACTTAGAGCGGCATTCAAGGTCCTATGAAGTTTATTCGCTGGTCGCCCGGTGAAAGTTGATTTCGGCAACCGTCCAGCCAAGCACGCTTTTTAACGAGAAACGGCCACCCAGGTTGCGGACCAGGTTCTCGACGATCTGGAGACCCAAGTGACTGGCCGTCGAAACATCGAAATCGGCAGGTAGTTGATCTCCGCTGTTAGACACCCAGACTGAAACCTCATCGTCCTTCGGTTCGACGTTGACATGGATTTCACCTTGGGTCGTCGATTTGAACCCATGCTCGACCGCATTGAGGATCAATTCATTGAGCACCAGGGCGATCTGTGTGGCCTGCGTCATATTTAAGCGGACATCGACACCGCGCACTTCAAATTTTATGCTTCTATCGGGCAGCAGCAAAGAACTCTGCTGGTGCTGGACCAGTGTTTCTGCGATGGACTTCACCCCTACATGGTCCAGATCTTCACGGCTGAGCAAGTCGTGCACGGCGGCGATTGCCAAAATCCGGGCAAGAGAGTCGTTCATGGCTTCCTCAAGTGACTTGTACTGACCGTGGCGCATTTGAAGCCTTAGCAGTGAGGCGACTTGTTGAAGGTTGTTTTTGACCCGGTGATGCATTTCCTGCATCAGCGTGTCCCGGACCTGGAGTTTGGCGTGCTCGATTGAAACGGCCGCTTGCTTTGCAAGCGTTTCCAGAGCGCGAATCTCGTCCTGGGTAAAGCTTCGGACTTCGCTGGTGTAGCAACTCAGCACTCCAACGGCGCGATCTTGGATGGTGAGAGGAACGCAGATCATACTTCTCAACCCCTGCTCTGCTGCCAGGTCATGCCCGATGTAGTCTGCTTCGACTTGTACGTCGGGAACTATTATTGGGCGGTTTTCTGCGATCGCCCGACCCGCGATCGATTCTCCAAGCTTGATCGCACGTTTACGTTGATAGGCCTTTGCAGAAGCTTGGGTGGCCCGAAGCACCAGCTCCTGGTTTTCGTCGAGCAACCTAACCGTGCAGACACGATAATTAAACTGCTGAGCGGTGAGGTTGACCAACAGCTGAAGGATTTCTTCGAGGTAGGGACTGGTCGAGATCGTTTTTGAAACTTCACTCAGTGCACCCAAGCGATTGCCCTGGTTTCCAGCTTGAAAAGCATGGCGGTAGCCCACGATCGTTGCGCTCGTTATGTCTGCCAATAATCCCAGGCGCCGCTTTTCTCCTGGAGTGAAGTCCCACTCCGTCGCACGGCCCAAAACGAGAATGCCGATTGGAGTCGTCTTTTTTCCCTGGATTGGCAAAACTGCCATCGCATAATGGGCCCGTTCCTCAGCTCCGGGATAGTGGGCAAAGTCCGGATGCTTGTCAGCCTCTCGGGAGACAAACATGGGTTTGTTTTCAATGAGCACCCGTCCGCAAAGCCCGATCCCCTTTCCCAGGCGCATCCTTCGATTGAACTCGGGCGATTGCGTACTTGCACGCTGAACCAGGATGTCGCCGGATTCGCGCATGAGGATGTCGCAGGACTCAACCTCTACGAATTCGTGAATTCGGTGCGCGACCTCGGAAAGCAGGTTTTCCTCTGAAGCGGCTTTGCCGATTGCCTCTGCTATCTTGAGGATGGCGACCGACTCTTTCATTTAGCGCACGGGCCCAATTGCCGTGGTGCTTACTTTGGACTCGGCGAGAATCCGACCCGCGAGAGACATGATGCCTTCGTTCGTGACCGCATCAATCTTGGCTAAAGTCTCTTCGATTGGAATCTCCCGCTCATGATTCAATTCGTTGCGACTCATGCGCATCATGCGGCTGCTCATGTTTTCCAGGGCCAGGACGATGTTGCCTTTAAGATGCCGTTTGGTTCGGTCCAATTCATCCGCTTCCAAACCTTCAGACATGACCTTGTCGAATTCCATTCGGGTCAACTCTTGGACCAGCGGCCATTGATCGGCACTGGTACCGCCATAGACCGTGTAGGCTCCACCTGACCCATAATTGAGCGTGTAGCTTCCCACCGAATAAACAAGGCCACGCTTTTCGCGGATTTCCTGGAACAGACGGCTGCTCATACTCCCGCCCAATGCCGCGTCCAGGACCGTCATCGTATAGAGTTCGGAATCGTAGAGGGACGTTCCATCAGTGCCGATGCAGAAATGAACCTGTTCGACATCCTTTTCAACGTAGTGTGTGCCCGCCGCTCCGTTTGGCCGGTCGGGCTGTTGGTTTTCGGAACCTGAGTGGATAGAGCCCAGCGCTTGTTCGCAGGTGGCGACTACCTGTTGAGGGTCTACGTTTCCGGCAATCGCGAGCAGAACGTTTTCGCCGCGATATCGGCGGTCCATGTATGCCAGGATATGGTCTCGCTTGAATCCGCTGACGGATTCTTTGGTTCCAATGATCGGCTTGCCCAATGGGTGCTGGCCCCACCTCTGCGATAGGTGCACTTCGTGCACATGATCGCCAGGCTCATCTTCTCCACGCTTGATCTCTTCGAGAACGACGCCTGCCTCGCGCGTGAGTTCGTCGGGATCAAACAGTGATCCGGTCATCATATCGCTTAGCACTTCGATTCCGTTCTGAGCTTCCTCAGCCAGTACGCGGCAGTAATAGCAGGTGGATTCCTTATCGGTGAAGGCGTTCAGCGAACCGCCTCTCCCTTCAATTGCCTCGGCAATCTCCTTGGCGGTCCGTGACTTCGTCCCTTTGAATAGCATGTGCTCGATCAAATGGGTAATGCCAGCTTCACTTTCGAGTTCGTGGCGGCTGCCCGTTCGGCACCAGAGACCAATTGCGGCAGATTGAACGTGGCTGACAGGCTCGATGAGAATCCGCGCGCCGTTGGAGAGAACATGTTTTTGAATGGGCATGATCTTGAGTTGCGGCTATCTCAGCCGATTTTGAGTGAAAGCGTTCCGAGGTGTTCGACCGAAACCTGAATATCGTCCCCGGATTCGAGTTGAACAGGCGTTGGGGAAGTTGCAATGGGTCCAATCGCGATCAGATCCCCACTCCGGATGGGTCCTGTGTCACTGGCAGCCTGGATGAGCTGACCCAAAGAAACGGGCAGATCTGCAATATCACCTCTGTCGGCTTCAACCCCATTTACGCGGGTGACCACGGACAGCGCATACTTGCGGCTCGGCACTTCTTCGGTAACCGACTCGTCAAGATCGTCAGGCGTGGAAATCACGGGACCGATGGCTCCACCGATATCGAACGACCGTCCAAATCCAGCAGAAAAGCGGATCTCTTCGCGTTGCAGGTCTCGGGAGACCAGGAGGATCGCGAGAGTGAAGCCAAGGACAATGGAATCGGCTTCTTCCAGCGGAACCTGCAGTCCGTCCGATCCAGCGACGAGAATCAAGTAAGGTTCGAAGCTCAAGTTCGCGACGGAACTCGGGTATGGAATGGTCTGGCTGGGACCATAGAGTCCCGTAGGATTAAGGTGAAAGTAGTGGGGAAGGCCATCATGCTCGGATCTGAAGAGCTGGCCATCAACCAAACGGAAAACGCGAAGGCTGGGGGCGCGACCTACTGGCGAGAGTGGGCGGACTTCGCTGGCTTCGTGTACGGCAATCGATTGTTCTCCGTCGGTTTCATAGATTTTTCCGCTATAAACCAGACCGCTTCGTATCTCTCCCGGGGCTGATTTAAGTTCGAAACGGCAGAGCTTCACGTCCTAAAGGTTACCTTGGGCAGAGATTGCGGGCCCAGTCGCAACGCTGACTAATTGACAGTCCAAAGCGAATCAGGTAGCATCGTTCCACCTTTCGAGTTTAGGAGTTTAGGAGACAGATGCCCCTAAAAGTTTTGGTTTGTGACGACGAGCGACATATCGTCCGGCTTATCCAGGTGAATTTGGAGCGGCAGGGATACCAGGTGGTAACCGCTTTCGATGGAAAAGAGGGCCTGGAAAAGATCAGGGCGGAAAAGCCGAACCTTGTGGTGCTCGACGTCATGATGCCGTATATGGATGGATTTGAGGTTCTGAAGAACCTGAGGCGAGAGCCTGAAACTGAGAATCTTCCCGTTATCATGTTGACGGCGAAGGCACAGGACAAGGATGTGTTTGAGGGCTACCACTACGGAGCCGATATGTACTTGACCAAGCCGTTCAACCCGATGGAACTGGTGACGTTCGTTAAGAGAATCGCACAAGGAAACGACGACACCGGGCCCAAACGTTACGAAGTCTAAGCACAGACTCGAATAGGGAATCCCAGCCGCATCCCGGCTGGGATTTTTTTGTCAAAAAATATTCTTAGCAAAGGTTGGTTCTTGCGGAATCTGGTGTTAGAATACGTATTCACGGAATTCGTATTCTCAACCATGAGAACGAACGAAGGACAAACCAATGAGGGTTCGTCAGCAAGACATAGCTAGGCTCGCAAAAGTCTCCCAAGCCACCGTTTCGCGGGTGCTGAGCGGGGATGCGAAAGTGGATCAGAAGATTTCCGAGCGGGTTCGGGCTGTCATGCGCTCTCACAATTATCAGCCTGACGTCCGTGCGAGGTCCCTTCGCTCTAAGCGGACGGGATTGATCGGGCTGGTGATCAAGCGGCCGCATGGTGGGCTCAATAGCGATCCGTTCTTCGCAAATCTCATTTCGGAGATCATCGACTTTCTCGAAACAGAGCCCTATCACCTTTGCTTGGATAGCGCTTCCAACCGCGATGCCCAAGTTTCGCTTTATGATGAAATGCTCCGGAGTCGGCGCGTAGATGGCCTGATTCTGGTGGAATCGGAAGCCCGTGATGAGCGGATACAGCGACTTCAAGACGACGCCTTTCCGTTTGTCTTAATCGGGAACCCTGGTGACAAAGGGCGCATCTGGTCTGTTGACAATGACAACGTTGCAGCGGCCGAATCTGCCACGCGCCATTTATTGGAGCAGGGCTACCAGCGGATTGGAATGATGGCGGGTCCAGAAGGCATCACCGTCAGTGAGGACCGGATGCTGGGCTATCAGCGCGCACTGGCAAAATCTGGTCAAAGCGTCCAAATCTGGAACACCCACTTTGGTTTCGAAGCAGCGCGGGAATGCGCTCGAGAAGTGCTCCGCTCCAGTAACGCACCCGATGCACTTCTCGTGTTGGATGACTTTATGGCGATGGGTGCCGTCCAAGCCGCTCGCGAAACTGGCCGAACCATCCCAAACGAACTTGGATTGGTCTCATTCAACGATTCGCCATTCTGCGGTCTTCTTGAGTGCGGGCTGACCAGTGTGAATTTGAACATCGGCACGATCGTGCGCATCGCTTGCGAGCAGCTCATCGAGGCCATCAATTGCGAGGAAGGGCTGTATCCAACTCGTCAGATCGTTCCATCCAGCTTAATCGTCCGGGGGTCCAGCACGCGATGAACAGTCTGGTACTGTCCTGTGTCCTGCTGGCTTCGTATGCTCAGGATGGGCGAATTCCGCATACTTTCGAGCTCAAACTCAATCGACCCGTTACGTCCGTTCACCTCGCAGGAACATTCAACAATTGGGACCGGGCGGCAACGCCTATGAGCCTTGACCAGATTGGCAAATGGCGCGTGTCTGTCCGACTGAGCCCGGGAAGGCATCTTTACAAATTCGTCCTGAACGGTTCCGAATGGATTGTGGATCCTGCGGCGAAGAAGAACGAGGATGACGGTGGCGGAAATATGAATTCCGTTCTACTCCTGCTTCCGGCTGATTACAAACGATCGGCAAAGCCCGGGGATGGCCTTATCGCGAAGAGCGCCCTCCTACACCAACCGAAGGCTCCGGGTTTGAATTTTGATCGGGGCAAATTGGCACTCACCTTACGATGCCGGCCGGACGACTTGGACCACATCGAGGCATTTGTGGAGTCCAAGGGCGGCGAAGTTTGTGTGGAACTCCATGAAGTGGCTCGAGATGAACTTTATGCCACCTACCGTGCCGAGGTTCCGTGGGATCGCAAGAGCGATTTTCGTTACCGATTTATGATCGTTGACGGAGCCAAGCGGGTTTATCTGACTCCATCTGGTCTGAGTGAGTCTCCAAAGACTCCATACATCCTAAGTGCTTCCACTTTCAAAGCGTTCACGACTCCGAAATGGGTCGAAAGAGCCGTCTTCTATCAGATATTCCCCGACCGATTTGCAAATGGGAACACTGGCAATGACCCGACCGGAGTTCAAAAGTGGTCGGACGCGCCGACGTATTTCAATCGGTTCGGTGGCGATGCGGCCGGGATCA
>CAMLEL010000109.1 GCA_946478935.1 uncultured Armatimonadota bacterium | reverse complement strand
CTAACCGAATCCACGCTCATCCGGGAATGAAACGAGTTAGGACTTTTTGACCTAAGTCCTTCACAGGCTCCGCCGAACCTGCGAAACTGATGGCGCATGAAGAAGGCGCTGATTTTTGCCGCGATTGCCTTGGCGCTGGTGTGCGCGATTGGCGGCTATTTCATGAAGAACTATGCCGCCATGAAGGAGGCGGCGGAAAAGAAACCCGGAATCTACACCGTTCAGAAGGAAGAGCTCAAGGTCAGCGTGGTCGATACGGGCACGATCGACGCGGTCAATTCGGTGGAAGTAAAGAGCCGAGTCAGCGGCCGGCTAAGCAAGCTTCTGGTTGAGGAAGGCGATAGCGTCCAAATCGGTCAAGTCATCGGGCTGATCGATCCTCAGGAGACTCAGTTTACGGTAGCACAAAATCGGGCCCAGCTATCGGGAGCACAAAGCGGGGCAGCGCGAACCGCCATTGAAATCGAGCAACGAAAGGTCACCGCTCGCGCGGATTTGCAGCAAGCGAACTCGCGGCTCGAGCGTCTCGAGTTGGAGATGCGTGCCCAGCCCACGTTGACGAATGCAGCAATTCAGGAGGCGACGGCTCAGCTCAACCGTAATGTCCAAGACAGGGAAAATCTGGTTCGGGTGGAGCAGCCCAACGCACGAACACGTACGATTACCGCTCAACGTGACGCGGTGGCGAACCACGACAACGCCCGGCGGGAGCTCGAGCGGCGAGAAGCGCTGCTCAAGCAGGGGTTTGTATCGGTAAGGGATGTGGAGACGTCGCGGCTGAACTTGGAGGTCGCACGCCTCAAAATGGCTCAGGCCAACGATGAGTTGAGCCGCTTGGACCGAGAGTTCTCTCTTCAGCTGGCGAGCGCTGATGAGGCAATACGCTCCAGCCAAGCTGCGCTGCAACGGGCCAAAGCCAACTCAATACAAGATCGAGTCAAGAGGGAAGAATATCGGCAGGCTGTGGCGGACGTTGCCAAGGCTCGGGCAGCGCTGAAGGACGTGGGCGCGTTGGAGCGATCTCGTGAACAGAATCTTGCGACGGTGTCGCAGCTGACAAGCGTGCTGAAGGACAGCGAGCGCCAGTTGCGAGAGACGCAGATCAAGTCGCCAATCACGGGCGTGGTCACCAAAAAGATGCTCAAGGAGGGTGAACTCGCCACTGGCCTCAGCGGCTTTAGCGCCGGTACGCCAATCCTGCGGGTGGAGGATCGGACTTCTCTTCGCGTGCTGCTAAACGTCAATGAAATCGATGTTGCGAAGATGCGGCCAGGGATGCCAGCGACGATCACGGTGGATGCCTTTCCGAACGAAAGCTTTAGCGGGTCGGTAAAGCGCATTGCGCCGACGAGCATAGCGGCCGCGCCGGGTCAGGCCAATACCGATGCGGTGGTCAAGTACGAGGTGGAAATCCGATTGGCATCGATCGACCCAAGGCTGAGGTCCGGAATGTCGGCCAGGTGCTCGCTCGACGTGATCAAGAAGGCGAATGTCCTGACCGTTCCCAAGGATTACATCGGAAAGGATGGCAATCAGTTCTTCGTTGAGATCGCCCCGGACAAGCCCGAGGGCAAAGCGACGCGCAAGAACGTGCGGCTCGGGGCAGAGTCCGGTTCCAAATACGAGATCCTCGAAGGAGTCGTTGCCGGAGACAAGCTTGTTCGCCCCGAGTACAAGGGGCCCAAGCGCCAAGGCATGATGCAGATGGGTCCAGACGAGTAATGAATTTCTTCGAATCGTTTCGGATCGCACTTTCGATGCTTCGGCAGAACAAGCTTCGAAGCTTCCTGACGATGCTCGGGGTGATCATCGGAGTCATGAGCGTGACGATCATCGTCATGGTCTCGAACGGATTCACTTTCTTCATGACCAACGAGTTCAAAAAGCTCGGTTCGGACACGATCATCGTGGCATACGACCCTGGTCGCAAAGACAAAGGCGAGACGTTGGGGGGAATTGACGGCCTCAAGAATGAGGACATCCAGTACTTGAAAGACAATGTCAGCATGATGGACGTTGCCTCACCCATCGTGCAGGTTCCATCCAAGATCCGACTGGGCGATGTTGAAATCGACAATCCCCGAATCTTTGCCACGGACGCGAATTTTCTCGAACTGAACAAGCTCGTGATCTCTGAGGGTCGGTTCATCAGTCAGAGCGACGTGGATTCCCGGGCGAACGTGTGCGTCATCGGGGAAGAAATCAGGGATCGCTGTTTCCCCGACAAGCAGGCACTGGGGAAGCATCTGACCTTTAACGGGATCACTTTGGAGGTAGTCGGTATCCTCCAGCGTTTGGACATGATGGGTGAGACGAACGCCAAGGATGCGATCGTCCCGATCACCACTGCCCAGGACAAATGGCTGGGCGGGGAAGATCTCATGATGATCACCCTGCGACCCAAGCCAGGCTATACGGTCAATGAGACGATGGACGCCGTGTGGCAGGCCCTGATGCGCAAGTCAAACAATCGTCCGATCTATCGGGTGGACTCTCGCGAGTCTATCCTGCAGGTATTTGGAGCGGTGTTCGGTGTCGCCGGCGTAGTTCTCTCAGCGATCGCGGCAATGTCTCTACTTGTCGGGGGCATCGGCATTATGAACATCATGCTGGTTTCGGTAACCGAGCGGACCAAAGAGATCGGCCTTCGTAAATCAGTTGGTGCGAAGCGGGGATCGATCTTGACCCAGTTCCTGGTGGAAGCGGGAACGCTATCGCTTGTCGGTGGTTTGATCGGAATGTCCATCGCCTGGGTGCTGGGCATGGTGGTGACATTTGCCACTGCAGCTTTGAAGTGGCCCTCGGCCGACGGCTTGCCGACTCCCTTTCCGATTACGGCCGCGATTGGGGCGGCTCTGTTCTCGGCTTTCATCGGGATGGTCTTTGGCCTCTATCCGGCGATCAGCGCTTCGCGGCTGGACCCAATCGTGGCTTTGCGCAGAGAGTAGCTCAGGTAAAATCCGTCCGCGTTCTTGTGGCGGAGTAGCTCAGTTGGTTAGAGCGAACGGTTCATACCCGTTAGGTCACCAGTTCAAGTCTGGTCTCCGCTACCATTCCAATCGATCGGATTCGAGCCATGCATAGTCGAATCCATGCTTTCATGTTGGGAATACTGGCCCTTATGCTGGTCGCAGTTTCCCTCCTCCTACTCCGTCAGGACTCATTTGTCCAGGATCTCAATCGACTCGCGCAAGCGCGCGACGTGGCCGGACTGAGCGCGAAGAGTGTCGAGGGAGCTTGGAATGGCCGGAACCCATTCACGGTATTCAAGATCAACAGCGCCTATGAGACGGGTCGTTTTGGTTGGCGGGCAGCGTCCGGCAAGGCGCCTTGGGGGCAGAGTTACGTGGTGTTTACAACCCCGCTTACGAGCGAGGATGTGGGCGAGAGGCTTTTCGAGACGGATGGTCGCCGCCTCACGAAGTTCGTCGATGAGCGGGAGGATTTCGGGTGGAGGATCGAGCGGCACGACCTGGTTGTCACGTTCGAGATTCCCACCAAGTCGGTTCGGATTCAAGACAAAATCGCGGTGCGAGCCACAGGGACTTCTGACAATTTGATGCTTCGGCTGGGCCCGAATTACCGGGTGAAGTCGGTTGAAGGGGCTAACGATTGGATTCAGATTGGTGGCATCGTTATGGTTGGTGGAGCGAAAGATGGTGACCGCTTGACGCTGGACTATACGGGAGTCGTCGACAAGCCGGGCTATGCAGGATCGATTCGAGCCAATGAGGCGCTGCTGACCAATGACTATTGGTACCCGATGATTGCCAGGAAGCCGGCACCGTTCGGCATCCGAGTGCGTACTCCGCTGAATTGGAAGGTCATCACGCACGGGGAAATGATCGAGTCGGTAGAGAAGCCGGACTTTCGCGAAACCGCCTATGAAATGGCGATGCCCATTTCGTACTGGAGCCTGAATGCCGGTCCGTACAAGGTTGCCGAACAAGTGATCGATGGGCGAACCTATCGGTGCTGGAGCATGGCGCTGGATGATGCGCATTTAAAGCTGCAGCCGAAGTTCTTTCCGCTGATTGTGAAGACATTCGAGGATTTTGGGAAGTATCCGTTTTCCGGATACGGATCGGTGATGACGCCGACTTACGGAGGCGGCGCGCTGGAGGGCTATTCGTTTGTCACCAGCGGCTATTACAGTGGGGAAGACTCGCATGAACTCGGGCATACCTGGTTCGGCGGCATGGTCAACAACACGTATCTGACCTCTCTCTGGAATGAAAGCTTTGCCGTTTGGTGCCAGGGTTATTTTGGTCGGAATGCACCGCTCGGCAACAAGGAGGAACGTTCAATCGCCTTTATCCAGACGCCCAGTATCGACGAAGAAGCTTACAATTTAGCGCCACTGGCAGACGCGCCAGCGGAAATCGGTCCCGAAGCTACGACTCTGGGTTATGGCAAGGGCGCCTTCGTCCTTCAAATGCTGGAGCAGGAAATCGGAACGGCGAACTTTGTCCGAGCCTGCCGAGATTGGATTGCGGGCCAAGATCGCACTCGAGGTGGGGAGTGGGAAGATTTTGAGAAAAATGTGGCCAAGGCTTCGGGCAAGGACTTGAAGTGGTTCTTTGATCAGTGGGTGAGAAGGCCGGGTTTTGCAGACTTTGAGATTCAAAACGTGCGCTACATTCCTGGCGCGGTGGTTGGGAATGTCACCTTTCGGGGGCAACCCTACCGGATCTCTGCGGAAGTTTTGATCCGATCGGGTAGCAAGCAAGAGTTTAAGGTCGTTAGCTTGGAAGGAGGTGAGTTCCGCATTGCGGTCACTGAGAAGCCAAACCTCGTGTCATTCGATCCCTGGAGGCGGATCGTTAGAAAGATCGACGCATCGGAATCTCCTGTCGACCTAGCGGGAACCGTCCGTCGGTTCCGCCGGATTGACTTGGCATCTGACAAGGCCTGGCTCCAGGGACTGGGACGGACTTCAGGAAAAGAGTTGCCGGCCGACTTGTCTGGCCATTTTATCGTGGGTACGCCGGCCGAATCTCCGCGACTTCGGGACCTGTACCAACGGGCGGGAATCGCGTCGGACGGACGTGTGGCGATCTATAAAGGAACGCGAGTCGATCTCACCAAGGGCGGGTTCGTCGCCCTGGTTTCCTTGCCGGGCGGCAAGCATTGCGCGATTGGCGCTGGAAAGATTATGCATCCGCCTGACTTTGGCCGAACACGCCTCATGGTTTTCGATGAACTGGGCAGGTTTCTAAGGGGTGAATCTGAACCCAAGACGCAGGGCAAGTTCGTGTTCCGACTTTGAGGCGCATTGGTAAACTGTGAGGATGAAAGTGCGAATCACGTTTTGCACCGAATGAACCTATTTTCCACGCGCCGCCAGTTTGGCGGAAGCACTTGTGAATAGATTCAAACAGCCGCTCAAGAAGCCACACCTGATCGAATCGATCGAGTTGATTCCGTCGGGCGGCGGTGTGTTCGACGTCGAGTTGGACGGACGCCTGGTGTTTTCTAAGCATCAGGTCGGACGACATGCAAATATCGAGGAGATAATGAAGCTCGTTGCAGCAAAGCTTGGCGAGCCCACATAGCATCGTGCGAGACTTCAATGAACTATCTGGCGCTTGGGCAGGATGGTCGATCCAATTCGGACTCAGGATTACGGAATCGATCCACCTGAACATCCAAAGGGGCCGAATCACGGGTTCAGGTACCGACAAGGATGGTGAATTCGAGCTCATTGGGGCGTACATCGAGCGGAAGGGAGAAGTCCTGATTACCCGCACCTACACTTGGACCACAGAGCCTACGCAAAGCGGAGTGGGCATCCCATACGAGTACGTGGGAAGCTGGGATGGCAATTTTGTGTCGGGCGAGTGGTTCCCTCGACGCTATCCTGACTCGGACGGTGGGCCGTTTGAAATGTGGCCCGGTGGGGATGAGCAGGAACTGAAGATCGAGTTTGAAGTGGAGCAAGCAATGGCAACTTCCGGGTCTCGATAGTTACTGAATGCCCGCCAGTTGACGGAGGGCTTCGATTTTTGGGTGGCGGCTTGCTGGGCTGTCGAGACTGAAGGAGCGGACGTCGCCGAGCTGGTTCCTTGCGAATGCTTCGGTACGCTCGATTGCTTCGCGCATCGCCTGGGACTCGGCAATGAACGTCGAATACACAATTTGCATGGATTCCGGATCGAATTCCCAAATTCCCACGACTCGTCCACGGTCGAGGATCGCGTTGTTGCTAAGATCCATGAGGCCATTGCCTGCCTCAAGCGGTCCCTTTTCCCCGGCGATCTTTTTCGTGCGATCTTCGGGCAGGATCAGGTTCTGGAGGTCTCGGCGGAGCAGCAGGTGCGAGTCAATCCCCGCAACCAAGGAATAGCTGGGGGCATCTGAGGGTTTGAACTTCTGAAATGCGTCCAAACTGGCGGCATCGATATACCACTCCGTGCCTTCGATAGGCGAGAGGTCGGTTTGATTCATGGCGTCTTTGGAGGCTTTCACGCCAAGACCTGAGAACCATTGAAAGTGCGCTTGAGACGCGGGTCCGGCCCAGCGAAAGTACAGTTCGGAGAGCTTTGCATAGGCTTCCTCCTTTGTCATTCGAGACCCTTCGAGCGGGGAGGGCCGCCAAAGCGCATAGGCGTACCGTTGCTGATCCAAGCGGCCATTAACGGGAATTCGGCGGATGCGCCCTTGGCTCTGGAGAAAGCCAAGCGCCAAGGGCAGCGTTGTCGTCTGCCCGCGCTTCTTACCTTCGTCGCCCAAGTTGCGTGATGCACCGCCAACGGAATCTTTAAGCTGTTTGGGATCCAGCTGGCCGCCCGTAAGAGCATTTTCAACAGCCTTCATGAGGCTCTCGATCTCGGCATCCGTTACGCCGAGGAATTTTCGTGCGGTGTTCATTGCCGCTTCATCCGAAAACCCTTGGCCGACTTTGAGCGCAAGCTCGAATTGGCTGGCGGGAATCAAGTAGGTACAACCTCGCGCTGACGGTAGTTCATGGATCTGAGTCTGTTTGATCGATTGATCTGCGACTTCGCGTGAGATTCCGGCGCGCGAGAACAGGGTGAGGTATGGATTTGCACCTCCGACCGTGCGCGCCCAGCCATACCTTTCCAGCACGTCAGCGGGATCGAGAGATGTATCGACGGAGCCAAGGCCCTGTCGGTGGGACCACCAGGCTTGAAGTCTGCGTGGGTCAAGCAAATCCATGGACCTATTGTAAATAAAAAAACCCCGCCCAGGAGATTTAGGCGGGGTTTTGGGGGAGGGAGGAATTACTTCGTGATGCCGTTGACGGCTGCCTGCAACTGTTGGAGGCCCTTTTCGTCCGCCTTGAGGTTTACGAACTTGGAGACGACCTTCATGTCTTTGTAGACCAAGACCGTGTTCTTGACTTTGGCATCAGTGTTGATTGCGTACTGCTCGATCGCTTCGTCGCCCTTGTCGATCCACGCCATGGCGATCTTCACGCCCGACTTGGCCGTGATCTCTTCGATCTTTTTAACGGTCTCGGGCTTACTCGCGCTATCGGTGACGAAGATGACAAATGCCTTCAGGTTGGACTTGTTCCAGTTGCCGACCCGCGAATCGAGAGTTTTGGCGATGGCTTCGACGTTCTTGGCGTCATCGCCATT
>CAMLEL010000108.1 GCA_946478935.1 uncultured Armatimonadota bacterium | reverse complement strand
ATGAGCATCGTGAGTGGAGAGCCAGCCGACCGTCGGCTTTTTCTCGATTTGGAGCTTTCTGCACTGTCGCCTGGATATTTGCACCACCTGGCCCTCTACAAGCGCGCTACGGAGCAAAGAAACGCCCTCCTGCGTGATTCTCGAGACCATCACCAACCAGCGGAAGCTTTCGAAGTTTGGGAGGATCAGATCGCACTCCACGGCGCTGAGATTCGGACGATGCGTGATCAGTTCATCCGTGACTTGTCGCCCTTCGCCAGTTCAACTCACTCCAAGATGGGTGAAGGTGAGACGCTGGAACTTGGATATCTCCGCCAGGACGAAGCGAGAGATTATGATTCCTTCCTGGCTGAGCTGTCACGATCGCGACAAGTGGACATCGCTCGAGGAAGCACGAGTATTGGGCCACATCGGGACGATGTCGAAATCCAGATCGGTTCAAGGTCCGGACGCTTGTTTGGCTCGCAGGGTCAACAGAGGACCGCCGTGATCTCGATCAAGATGGCGACCTTGACGATGATTCGCGATCGAGAAGGCAGAGCCCCGCTGCTCTTGCTCGATGATATTCTCTCAGATCTCGACACTCAGCGACGACTGCGCCTGATCGATATCGTATTGGACGAAGCCCACCAAGCCGTGCTAACCTGTACGGAATCCTCGGCAGCCGGCGAACAGATTTTGAATCTGGCGAGATTGTTCAACGTGAGGCAGGGAACGATCCAAGAACAATGAGAAAAGTTGGACAAATGCTGAAATCTGCCGTGGGGCGGGACGAGGTGATTCGAGCAGCGCAGGCTCAGCGGATTCTCAGAGATTGGACAGAGATCGTCGGCCCAGAAATGGCGACTCGTTCGTATCCTGACCGCTATGATCGCGGTACGGTTTGGATCGCCGTCGAGGGGTCTTCGTGGGCCCAAGAATTGCGGATGCAATCTGAAAGGATTCTTGAGAAACTTGGCGATAAAGCGGGCGATCCGAGCTTGTTCCGTCAGTTGCGTTTTGGAGTCCGACGCCTTCCGGAGATGCAGGCGGAAGAGCCTCCAGAACCGGATAAGGACGCACCACAGCGTCCAACCCACTTGTCCATCAGGGAGATTGCCGAAGAACGGTTGAGGAACTGGCCCGGTGGGCGACGCCCTTCGTAATCGACCCATCCTCATCTTGGCAATTGGCCTTATCCTGGGGATTACACTCCGAGAGTACTCCTGGAACCTGTTGCTGATTTCGATCCCAGCCTATCTCGTCGGCTGGAGACGCTCGGCGATCTTGCTTTTTGGCATCGGAATCGGCGTATTCCTTGCGCCCCAGATTCCAAAGAGCGGAATTGAGAAGACGCAGTACCTCGAAATGGAAGCAAGCGTATCGAGTGTTCCGCGGCTCTATCCTGAACAGATCGTTTACGAGCTGGATGTTGGCGATTACCGATTGACGGCACGGGAACCAAGGTCCTCATCCAGGGTTTATGGTGATCGGCTCTTCGTACGCGGTTTGGCAAAACCACTGCGCGATGGAACGGACGATTATCTTCTTGCAAAGGGCATCGTCGGTCGGTTTCAGCCCATCGAGGTTCGGGTTGCTGAGTCCGGACCGATCTGGTTTCAGTGGGCATCACAGATTCGAGCAGCGTTCGTCGACTTTTCCCATTCGGTAATGCCAAAGGAACGCGCGGCAGTGTTGGATGCCCTATGCTTTAATGTCGAAGGGGGTCTCTCGGACGAGTTCGAGAAAGACCTGCGTCGAACTGGAACGATCCACATTATCAGCGCCTCTGGCCTCCATGTTTTCATTCTTGCGGCGACGCTCGATCTGCTGCTTGGATTGACGCCTTTGCCGAGAAAGCTGCGCCTGGCGATTCTCTTTGTGCTGTTGGCGGCTTATGCAAGCGCTGCCGGACTGCAGCCGGCGATTATTCGATCGGTACTGATGTATGTCGTGGCATCAACCGCCTTTATGTGGATGCGCGAGTCGGATCTGCTCTCCGCGCTTGCGCTTGCGGCGATCGTCTACCTGGCCTGGGATCCGTATGGTGTCTATAACCTGGGATTCCAATTTTCATTTCTCACAGTTGGAGCATTTGCCCTTCTGGGTGGCACTGATGATCGACCGGTGGAGTCGGCGATGCAGTTCGCCCAAAAATTGGCTACTGACGCCCTCAAGACGACCAACATTGCTTACTGGGCTACTCTGCCATTGTTGCTTTACTATTTTGGTACGGTCTCTTTCGTAGCAATACCGAGCAATCTCCTGATCGTTCCCATTGCGATGCTCCTGGTCGTTGCCGGTATGGGCGCATGGTGCATTTCGGCATGGATTCCAAGCGCAGCTCAAGCGATCTCCAGTGGGCTATTGGAGCCATTAATCCAGTATCTTGAGTCCGTTCTCAGTATATTTGGAAACCTAATAATTGCAAGTATTCCTGGTGGATACTTCAGCGCCTACTTCCTCGTCCCTGTGTACCTTGCCTTCGGAATGGTGGTGAAAGAACGTGTCCGCCCGGCTTAGCTTCCTTGCTTTATTGGTGGCCGCTGCTCTAGCGGGAATGTGGTTCGCGACTTATGGAGCAAACCGGAGCTCTCGACTTACCTTCTTGGCCGTCGGTCAAGGTGACTGCGCCCTGTGGCAGGATGGCGATGCGGCAATCCTGATCGATGTGGGACCGAAGACGCGAGAAGGATTTGATGCTGGTGAACGAATTGTCATTCCCAAGCTTCGCAAGTTGGGTATCCAACGCGTGACCGCCATTCTCATTAGCCACCCCGATGCGGATCATATCGGCGGATTACCTGCTCTACTTGAACGATATCCTGAGGCAAAGGTGATGGCTTCGGCAGCATTCAGGGATTCGGAGTCGATGAAGACATGGCTTCGGGCCACCAAACTGTCGGTGGACGATGTTGTGTGGCTGGGATCCAGGTCGAAGTTGACGTTTGAGCAATCCGAGATCGAAATCGCGGCTCCCAAACTGATTCCGGGTGAAAGCGACAATGAAGGCAGTTTGTTCGTCCGAATTCGCTCTGGGGTGGCATCGGCGATCCTCACGGGAGATGCCTACATCGCGACGGAAGAAGAGTTGCAACGCGAACTTAAATGGAAAGGGCAGGTGTTGAAAGCTGGACATCACGGGAGCCGGACTTCAAGCTCCCGTCAATTTGTCGAGTCGATTGCTCCCACTTGGGCGGTGATCAGCTGCGGCCGAGACAATCGCTTCGAGCATCCCCACTCGAGCGTGATTTCGACGTTTGAGCAGGCATCCGTGGTGATCTGCCGAACCGACGTTGAGGGGGATATTCAGTTTATTGTCGGGCAGGGCGGTTTCGAACGAATCCGTTAGCCGCCGAACAGCCTGCGCCTTTCCTCAATCTTTCTCAATCGATCTTGAAGCTCGTTCACCAGGCCACGGTCGCGCTCGATGACCTCGGGTTTGGCGCGTTGCACGAACTCTGGATTTGCCAATCTTTGCTCCAGCTTTTTGAGATCATCCGTAGCCTTTGCCGACTCCCGTTCAAGCCGTGAAAGCTCTTTTTGGGGATCGACCAAGTCGCCGATCGGGAGGTGGAGGTCAACTCCATGAACCGTCGATGAAATGTACCTCTCTCCCTCTGGCCGACCGGACTCGATTCGTTCGACCCATGCTTGAGATTTCAGCAGCGATTCGCCACCCTCGAGATCGCCTTCGAAGTATGCGACCGGGATGGACCTCATCGCGGTCAAACCAAGTTCCGCTCTCAACGCGCGCAGGGCTCGCACTCGGTCGAACACCTGCTCGACTCTTTGATTCACCGCCGGGTCCTCAAACTTCTCGTCGACCTTTGGCCATTCTGCTTGCATAAGAAATGGAGCCTTGCCATGGATAGGCAGTCGTGAATAGACCTCTTCTGTGAGATGGGGCATGATCGGATGCATCATCACCAGAAATGCCTCGATGCAGGTGAGGAGCACCCACTGAGGGGCCTGCCTTTGGTCCGGATCGCCGAGTCGAGGTTTCGACACTTCGATGTACCAGTCGCAGAGTTCAGACCAGAAGAATCGATACAGCGCCTGTGCCGCCGTTTGGTTGTCATAGGAATCGTAGGCTTGACGTACGGTCTGCTCCGTGGCTCGGAGCCGTCCCAATAACCAGCGGTCGACCTCTTCCAGGTGGTCCGGGGCGGATGGCGGTGAATCGACATTCATAACCACGAATCTCACCGCGTTCCAGATCTTGTTGCAGAAATTGCGTGCATCCTCAGTTCGACGCTCGCTGTAGCGGATGTCCTGGTTGTAACCGGTTTGACTCAGGAGCGTAAAGCGAAGGGCATCGGCGCCCACTTTCTCAATCACGTCCATGGGATCGACCCCGGTGCCGAGACTCTTGCTCATCCTCCGGCCGTCTTCAGTTAGGACGGTCGCATAGATGTAAACCTGGTGAAATGGGATATCGCCAGCCCGATCCAAGCCCATCATGATCATTCGGGCCACCCATAGGTAGAGAATCTCTTGCGCGGTGACCAGAAGATTTGTCGGGTAGAAGCGCTCCAAGTCACGGGATTGCTCTGGCCATCCAAGAGTGGCAAACGGCCAGAGGCCACTGCTGAACCAGGTGTCGAGGACGTATTCGTCCTGGCTGACGATCCTCTTACCGGACTTCTTCTCTGCCTCCTGCCAGGTCAGGGCTGCGACCGGCGAGCCATCTTCTGCATAGTAAATGGGAATGCGGTGTCCCCACCAGAGCCGCCGGCTCACGTTCCAGTCGCGAATATTCTCCATCCAGTCAAGGAAGATACGCCGGTATCGTTCGGGAACAAATGCGACATTGCCTTGCTCGACGGCATGGATGGCTGGCTTTGCGAGTTCGGTCTGACGGGCAAACCATTCTTCTCGCAGCAGCGGCTCGATCACTTCTCCAGAGCGCTCACTGACGGTCAGGGCGATTTCGTGGTCCTTGATCTCGACCAGGTGCCCTTGCTCCTCCAAGTCTGCGACGATGCGCTTCCGTGCTTCATATCGATCCAAGCCAGCGTAAGCGCCGCCATTCTCATTGACTCTTGCTGACTCATCCAGCACCACCGGCATTTCAAGTTTGTGCCGAACGCCGACTTCGTAGTCATTCGGGTCGTGGGCCGGAGTGATTTTGACGGCGCCGCTTCCAAACTCGGGGTCCGGATAGAGGTCGGAAATGATCGGAATCTCCCGGCCCACCAAGGGAAGCGTCAGGGTTTTACCAATCTTGTCCTTGTAACGTTCGTCGCTCGGGTGGACAGCAACGGCGACGTCGGCGAGCATCGTTTCGGGTCGAGTGGTGGCAATAACGATCTCCCCTGACCCATCGGTAAATGGGTACCGGATGTAGTAGAGTTTGCCCTTGGTCAGCTTACGCTCAGTTTCAATATCCGACACGCTGGTTTTGAGAACTGGATCCCAATTGACCACACGCCAGCCTCGATAAATCAGACCGCGATCGAACCAATCGATGAAGACTTTGAGAACCGCTTGCGCATAATCGTCGTCAAGCGTGAATCTCAGACGACTCCAGTCAAAGGCGTGACCAAGCCTTCGGAATTGCTTGATGATGGTGTCGCCACTCTCTTTTCTCCATTCCCAGACCCGCTCAACAAACGCGTCACGCCCCATGTCAAGTGGATTCCGGCCCTCCTTCTTAAGCTGCTTGATCACGACGCTTTGAGTCGCAATGCCTGCGTGATCCTGCCCCGGCAACACCAACACGTTCTTGCCTCGAAGCCTCTGATAGCGGCCCACAAGGTCTTGGATGGAATAGCACAACGCATGCCCCATGTGCAGTGAACCGGTTATGTTTGGCGGTGGAATCGTAATGACGAACGATTCTTTCTCGGTGGATTCATCTGGCTGAAAGAGCCCGGCATTTTCCCAGGCTTGATACCACTTCTCTTCGGTCAAGGATGCGTCATAACGCGTTGGATAATCCTGATCTTGCATGATGTCACCGCTTTCCTGTCGTGAAAGCGAGTTGAGTGTACCGTCCGATGTTTCTCAAGAAACATTCGACTCGCGGTTGAAGAGTGCTCGAATGACCTCGTCAAACTCCACTTCTTCAATCGCAACATCTTCGACCGGGAGTTTGAGGAGAATATCCGATGCGACACCGGCCGTTTCTGAGCGGGGGACTTCGATCACGGTTCCTCCGTCTTCGTGCGATACAACTCGTCCATAAGACGCAACGTCGTCCAATGCAAGCGGGTGCTTGAATTGAAGGCGGATTCGCTTGGAGTCTGAGAATCTTGTTGCGAGGGCGTCCAGAGAACCATCGAAGATCAACGAGCCCTGGTCGATAACCACCACTCGCTCGCAGAGTTCCTGCACATCTTGCATGTAGTGACTGGTAAGGATGATTGTGCAGCCATCTTCCTCATGAAGTTGCTTCAGGAAATCACGGATGCGTTTTTGACTCACAACATCCAAACCGATGGTCGGCTCATCCAAAAAGACGACTCGGGGTGAATGGAGCAGAGCGGCGACCAGTTCGCATTTCATGCGCTCGCCCAAGCTGAGCTTGCGCACCTGCGTATGAATTTTGTCAGTTAGCTGCAGGGTTTCAATCAAGAACTCAGATCTCTGCTTGAACTTGGCAGAGTCGACTTCGTACAGCTCCCGCAAAACAATAAAGCTGTCCCAAGCGGGCAGATCCCACCAGAGCTGCATCTTGTTACCCATCACGAGGGAGATCTGTCGGAGCATCTCGGGACTTCGGTGGTGTGGCGTGTGGCCAAGTACTTGTGCGCTCCCAGAGCTGGGATACAGGATGCCGCTGAGCATCTTCAAGGTCGTGGTTTTCCCGGCGCCGTTTGGCCCTAGAAATCCGACGAGTTCACCTTGTTCGATTTTGAGGTCGATGTCCTTTACGGCTTGAACCTCTACTTTTTCGCGCGTAAACAAGCCTTTGATGCCGCCCCAAACCCCAGGCTCCTTCTTATGAGAAATGTAAACCTTGCCGAGGGATTCGGTGAGGATGGCAGGCATGACCGGACTTTACCGCCAAAAGGCGAGGATGAGAGCGACGGCGGGAGCGGTGAACAAAATGCTGTCAATTCGGTCCATGATGCCCCCGTGACCAGGTAAGAGTGTCCCACTGTCCTTGATGCCGGTCCGGCGCTTGATCCAAGACTCAAAGAGGTCTCCAACTTGTCCGAGAATACCGGCGGCAAGGCCACAGGCAATCGACTGCAGCAAAGGAATGCCCAATAACCCCCCAAGGCCCCAAGCGGCCAACGTGCATGCCAGTAAGTTGCCTATCGCGCCCTCCACTGTCTTTTTGGGGCTTATGGTGGGTGCAAGCGGACGGCGACCCAATTGGCGCCCGACGAATATCGCCGCTGTATCTCCCGCCCAGAGTGGTACCAGGCTCATAAGGATTGGGTTATCAAAGCGCCAAAGCTCAGACCCAACGGCAGACTGATGGATCGCAAACAGGCAAGCGGCGGGGCCGATGACCCAGCCGGAGTAAAGTGCGCTTTGAGGTAGGTTGGGGTTGGTTTCGAACTTGGATAGCGCGATCGAAACAATTGCCAGAAGGAATAGCGCTGTACCGACCAAGGTGTAATCGGTCGATAACCGTGCAAAAGAGAACGCTTGCACCCCAAAGACCACGGCCGCCAGGATAAGGGGCATCGCGTACGCCGACAACGGGCTGCGGGTCATCCGGGATATCTCCATTGAGCCAATGCCGACCGTAAGCAT
>CAMLEL010000107.1 GCA_946478935.1 uncultured Armatimonadota bacterium | reverse complement strand
AGATCTTGAACTCTGCTTTTCTGCATTTTTGCCGCGAAGCTGGTCTAACCAGCGCGATCGTGCACTTCAGCAAGATCCTGCCTGAGAATCGTATCGATGCCGAAGTTTGGAAAATCGCGAGTGATCTCGTATACGATCGTCGTGAATTTGCCTTGGCCTGACCTAATTCCGAGGTCCTAGGCATGCCGTCCCATTCGGCAATGGGACCGAGACATTTGCGTTCCCCTAAACCCTAGTTTCAGATGTTATGAGTATGCGGACCATCGGAACTTTCATGTTGACCAGCTTGGTGATGGCGGCGGCCACTTCGGCCATTGCTTGCCCAAATTGCAAGCGAGGCTATGTTTTCGGCAAGCCCGTCGCAATCGGCAACGGCTTGGGCTTGGGCCAAGTTGGGAATGACGCCTGACAAGATTGACTCGATGGGCGTCACCTTTACGGAAACAGCTCTTGAGGGACTTCCGGACCTGAGCGACCAGCCTATGCCAACAATGGAGTACATCCTGGATCTTCCAAAGGAGATCAAAGGTAAGCCATTCGATCATGTCGGAATCGATTGGAACCCCAAGGGGCATCCGCCCATGCCGCTGTACGGTAAAGCCCACTTCGACATCCACTTCTATACGATTTCTCAAGGCAAGAGAAAGGAAATCACCTTGGATGGCGCAAACCAGAAAGTGGCGTCCAAAAAGCCTGATCCGCAGTTCATCCCTGCCGGCTACATCAATCCCCCAGGCAGCATGGTCCCAAGCATGGGGAATCACTGGATCGACCCGAAGTCCAAGGAGTTCCAGGGCAAGGAGTTCGACACAACGTTTCTTTACGGCAGCTATGACGGAAAGACCGCATTTTGGGAGCCGATGATCACTACCAAGTTCTTGGCTTCCAAACCCAACTTTACGGAACCGGTCAGGATGCCAAAGTCATTCGACTTTGCCGGGTTCTATCCGACCTCATACTCGATCAAATACAACGAACTCCGCAAGGAAGTCAGCGTAAGCCTGGACAATCTCAAATGGGCACAGGCCGCTGGCCAAAAGATACTCAAGAAGTAGTCCGAATCGACGGAGGCAGAGCCACGAAAAGTCTCTGCCTCCCAATACTCCAAAAGGTATCCTGCTCGATATGAAAACCATCTTGGCCGCCGCCTTGGCGGTCTTGTTCCTCCAAGCCCCGGGCAAGCTCGAGATCAAAGATGTGGTTGAAGGCAAAGGCGAACCGGCAAAGGCAGGCGATATCCTGACCGTGGACTATACGGGCAAACTCACCGACGGCAAGCAATTCGATACATCGGTTGGCAAGAAGCCGTTTCAGTTCATTTTGGGCGCGGGACAGGTCATCAAGGGCTGGGATCTTGGCGCTGTTGGAATGAAAGCAGGTGGTAAGCGCGAGCTCACCATACCGAGCGATCTGGGATATGGCGATCAGGGCGCGGGTGACGATATTCCCCCCAAGGCAACCCTCAAATTCGATGTCAATCTCATCAAGATCGACCGAATCAAGGCCGAGATTCTTACCAAAGGCAAGGGTGAAGCAGTTGCCAAAGGCGGGGACGTCTGCGAACTGCACTACGAATTAACGGATACAGAGGGCAAGAAGATCGACAGCAGCTACGATCGCAAACAGTCCTTTCAGATCATCCTCGGCAAGACCGGCTTGATTAAGGGCTTTACGGCCGGTGTGATCGGAATGAAGCAGGGCGAAGTGCGCAAGATTACGGTGCCCGGTGAATTCGGATATGGCGCCAACGGCCGACCACCCATTATTCAGCCCAACCAAACCTTGATCTTCAAGCTAGAAATGGTAAAGCTTGCCACGCCCGAGGTCATCAAATGATCCAGATCGAGGAAATTCAAGTTGGCGAGGGGCAAGAAGCAAAAACCGGCGACTCTGTCGAAATGCACTATCGCGGTTCGTTCCCAGACGGTCGTCAGTTCGATAGCAGCTACGATCGAAATAGCACCTTCACCTTCAAGATCGGTGCAGGTCAGGTTATCCAGGGATTCGATATGATGGCAATGGGCATGAAGCCAGGTGGCAAGCGCAAAGCGACGATTCCACCGGAGTTTGGCTATGGCGCTCGTGGCGCCGGTGGCGTCATCCCGCCCAATGCAACCTTGGTTTTCGAGGTCGAGCTCGTCTCGATCAAGTAGCCAGACACAGCAAAGCGGGGCCGATCAGTCGATCGGCCCCGCTTTTTTATTGCTTAGCTTGCTGCCAGGGTCTTGTTCGCAGCTTTAGCCGCACGTGACTTCCGTCGAGCAGCGGCATTTTTGTGGATGATTCCGCGCTGGGCGGCCTTGTCCAAGGCCTTGCTCGCGGTAACCAGCGCTTCACCGACCGTCGTGGTATCCGCCTGCTTGACTCTCTTCACGTACGTCTTGAGGGCCGTCTTCGCGCCCTTGTTGCGCACGGTTCGCTTGGCGGTTCTGCGCAGATCCTTCTTGGATGATTTCTTATTAGCCATGGATTTCTATCGGATTTGTGATTATACCTAAAGCGGCCGGACCCATCCTCTGGGTCCTTGGCCGGACTACTTCTTGACGAATCGCCTCTTCGCCTTGTCGAAGCCTTGATCGAGCTTCTTGGCGTCGTAGTGCCATACCGGAGATCCAGATCGCTGATAGAAGCACTGGTAGCTGGACAGCAACGATGCGACCAATCGGCGCGATGATCGTCGCACGACGTTGACTTCCGCCAAGATCGTAAGATAGTCCGCACCCTTCGGCCAGTGACCCATGACTTCGACCAAGATGTCGAGAGTGCTCATTGCCTCGGCGCGTGCACCGATTTGTCGCAACTCTTCCATTCGCTGGGAGCTGATATACACGACGGGGTCGGGTTGATCCATCCAGGCAAATTCGAGAACATTGGGGCGGGATGTCTTGGTCAGTGTAAAGACACCACCGCTTTCGATCGGCTGATCAAACCACCACTCGACGAGGCCGAAAATCAATCGAACGTCATGGTTCACCCAAACCTGCAGTTCCTTGCCCGAAGGATCCATCAGGATCAACTCTTGGACATTCGGCTCAGCGTCCAGCCAACTGGTGGGCAATTGACAGAGAGGGAAGGTGCCCAATTCACGGTGGATGGACTTCAGCACAAGCCGAACGCTTTCCGGCATGGTCTTCGGGGCAGGCAGAATGTCCTCATCCAAAACGTCCGTCGCCAATGGGTGTGAAAGGAGCTTGCGAAGTGAGGAACTGAGGCCATCATCGGTCAGTTCGACGTCGACAAGCTCACCCTCCTCATCTTTCACATCGCTCGACACAAACTTGAACGGCTCCGGAACTTCATAGATGAAATCCGGCTGATCGCCAGCCTTTCGGAATCGGTCTCCACCCACCCATTGAACTCGCTTGTCTTCCTTGAGCGAAGTCATCAGGTTCGACATGTCGTCGGGGAACGTCTTGTTGCTCGGCGTGATCTCGTAGAACTCTTCAAGGAGTTTGGTGGCCGTCGTGGAAGGCTCCGAACCCAGGATCTTTTTGACAAGCCGATCGATATCCTCTGCCTTGACTTCAATGGGCGCAGCATCATCCAACTCGACGGTTGGAGCGAGCTTGTCAGCCAGCTTGATCGCTGCGCTAACCCACTTTTTGGCCTCTTCCTGAGGATAAATGACCCCGTCGGACGCGAAGACATAGCCATCGGCCGTCACTGCCTTTGCAAAAAGATCTCGAGAATCGTATTCGTGGACGCTTCGTGGATCTTCCGGATTGAGTGCAGCCCATGCAACCGCGCCAAGGATCTTAACGCTGATCGGCGCCGCGACTTTCAGAGCATCAGCGACGGCAGTCTTGGAATGCCAGTCAATCGAAGAAAGCTTCTTTTGTGCTGCTTCAAACTCTGCGGTATCGACGTGATTGAGCGCCAACCCGCGGACAATCTTTTCGTCCTTCGCCACAAAACCCCAGCTGGTAAGTGACAGGCGGTTGCCGGAATCCAGCACGAATCGCTCGTCGATCTCGGCGATTCGTAACACCTGTGGCTCAACGGTTGCGTCGTCAGACCTTCGTAGGCGGCTCAATTCCGCCACCAGCAGGTCGAGGGCCATGGGGCCGCCGAAACCATGAAGGATGATCGCAATCTGCTCATTGAGCGGCCGGCCCACTCCCATCAAACGGGATGCCGGGATCCAGCGTCGCTCGTGGTAGGCGAAGCGCTCAGGGTTGCTGGCCAACAGAGAACGAACGGCGGCCAGGCCGATGCCCTCGTTCGAAAGCTTGTCCGCAAGCTCAGAGAGCTTTACGGCGGCTTCCATTTCGGTAAGTTTTTCGAGTATTAGCCGGTCGACATATGACCGGGCAAACGTTTCTTCAGGCTTGAGAACTGCAGCTTTTGCCAATGGGGGATCCTCATTCGCCGAAAGTTCGGCGCAATTCGAAATTATGGCAGAACTGGCCGCCGAATTACCACGGTTACCGGGACTCCTCACCACGGACGGAATTCGGCCACAGATCACACCTTCCTTCGCGTACCATATGGATATGCGCAGAGCGTTTACCTTGATCGAGCTTTTGGTGGTGATCGCTATCATCGCCATCTTGGCGGCAATCCTGTTCCCGGTATTCGCCCGCGCAAAGGCAGCGGCCAAGAAAACGGCCTGCATCAGCAATCTAAACCAAGTTGGAAAAGCCATCGTCATCTACATGGGCGACTACGACGATGTCTTCCCTCACGCGCTGGATGCATCCGACAAGTTCGCTCCTCAGATCTGGGATTTCAATCCTGAGTTCCGGAACCGAATTCCCTACATGCCGCTGATGTCTGAGGTGCTGCAGCCATATCTAAAGAACAAAGATGTCTTTCAGTGTCCAAGCGACACCGGCACGCAGGTGTTGGACAACCACTATCCGGAGCCCTTTTTGACGGCTCCGAGCATGTTCAAGACCTATCAGTCCAGCTACTTTTTCCGAACCGAAATCGCTTTTCGGTACTTTACGCAAACGTCCTTTCAACTCCCGGCCAACGTGAATGTGCTTTTCGACGGCGCAGGGCATTGGCATGTGCCGGAGCGGGCGTTGCATCCTACGGATAGCTTCCAGACCTATGCTGACCTGATTCAGAAGTACCGCTACAACACCCTGTTCGGTGATTTTCACGTGAAGTCACTGACGTTCAGTCAACTGCAGCAGGCATGGTCTACAGACCTCTAGATTCAAGAAGCGTTGACTGAGTCTAGAATGGCTTATGCGACGATTCGCCTTTCTAGCTTTCGTTTTCACGGTCCAACTTGGGGTGTCGCAGCCGACTAAGCCAAACATTGTCCTCTTCTACTGCGACGACCTCGGTTACCGAGAGATCGGCGCATACGGCTTGAAACAGGCTCACACACCCAATCTCGACCAACTGGCGAAAGAGAGCATGCGCTATACGCGTTTCTATTCAGGTGCGCCAGTCTGCGCACCAGCACGGGCGATCTTGATGACTGGCAAGCATGCCGGACATGCAACCATTCGGGGAAATCGCGAAGTCGGCGGTTGGGGATTCAACGATCCAGAAGGTCAGATGCCACTTCCGGCCAAGGAATACACCCTCGCCGAAGCCCTTCAGAAAGGGGGGTATGCCACGGGAGCGTTCGGGAAGTGGGGTCTGGGTGGACCGATGTCTGAGGGACATCCGCTCGCTCAGGGATTCGACCGATTCTTTGGATACCTCTGCCAACGGCAAGCCCACAATCACTTTCCCGCGTACCTCTGGAGCGATCAGTTCCTCTACCTTCTTCCCCTAAATCCGGCGCGCGGTCTATTCAGCCCTCGATTTGATGCTTCGAAGTTTCCAAAATCGGGCGAAGCAATTCCAACCGGGTTTTTCGAACAGTTCAAAGGCGGACAGTATGGCCCGGACGTCATTGAAACCAAAGCCCTGGAATGGATCAAGCAAGAACGTAAGAAACCGTTCTTTCTGTTTTTTGCGACCGCCCTGCCTCACGCCGCCTTACAAGCCCCAGATGAGTTGGTGGACCAATTCCCTGCTCAGTGGGATTCCAAGCCCTACATATCAGGAAGTGGGTACTTGCCGGTGGCCCGGCCACGTGCAACGTACGCGGCTATGCTCAAGAAAATCGATGATTCAATGGGGCGCATTCGAACTGCCCTGAGAGAAGCCGAACTCGATCGCAATACCATCATCGTATTCACTT
The DNA here is from genome assembly GCA_946478935.1 of uncultured Armatimonadota bacterium. Next base: position 1,549 of record CAMLEL010000107.1, on the reverse strand, counting down.
CTGATAACGGAACGACATTCTTGAGCCAGGTCGACGCCGAATTCTTCGGCTCGACCGAAGGACTAAGGGGAAAGAAAATGGACTTGTACGAGGGTGGAATTCGAGTTCCAATGCTCGTGCACCGACCGGGGGAGAACCCCGGCGTGTCAGATCAATCTTGGTACGGACCGGACGTAATGCCATACCTTCTGGAATTGGCTGGCATTTCCGCACCTCGCGACATTGACGGTCGATCAATCAGGGCGTCCAAAAACACTCGCGACCTGTACTTTGAATATCCTGAGCGTGACCACAGTCAGGCAGTCATCATGGATGGACGCTGGAAAGCGATTCGTTCCAACCTAAAACAATCGCTGAAGGTCGAACTCTACGACCTTGATTCAGACTCCGCCGAGAAACAGGATTTGTCCGCGTTGAGAACCGATCTGGTGAAGAGAGCTGAACAGGTTTTCCGACGCGAACATCGCACCCACCCCCTCTTTAGGTTAAATCGGATTGATGATTAGTCGCGACGATACTGGCTCGCCATGATCGGCGGCGGCACTTCGTTGGGACTGGGCCGAATGTAGCGCAAGCCGATCTCTCCGGTCGTGGTGCTGCCTTTGCTATACACCCTAAGTGTCTGTTCCGATACCTCGTATTGGAATTGGCCGCGACTTACCGGGTCCACGATGTCAGAGGCTTCCACGGCTTCGGCCAATGATTTTGGCAGCCGATCATTCTCCCACTTAAAGCTTTGAACGAGGGCTGCCAATCGCACCAACCTCAGCTGGGTGCGATTGACGATCTCACTTCTTCCAAGCTGCGAGAAAGCTGGCAGCATCATAGCCGACAAGAATTCTTCCAGGTCGGTGACATTGGTGATGACCGGCTCTTGAGATACCTCGCCCGAAAACTGCAACGCCGTGTCCCATTCCGACTCGGGGCGACGAAAAATCGCCAAATGCATGTCGCGTTGGCGAAGGATCGTTGCGACTAGTTTTTCACCGAGCTTAGCTTTGTCGGATTGTGACAACTTTTGCAGCAACTCGCGAGCCGATATCTCGGACTTGGATTCCGTGTAGGGATCCAAGCCATCCGCACTCTCGAGCATGTTCAAAATCGTCGGAACGGATCGCATGAGAAAATCGAATTCAAACCGCAGGCAGTCTTCAGCCAATGGGCGGACAGGCACGAGACTGGGTACAAACTCACCAACTTTCTGAGCATCCTTGGCGCTCATCAGCGGAAGGTACGTTTCGAGTCCTTGAATTGCGATCCCTTGGATGGCGATACCCACAAGTCGGGCAAGAAAGATTCCCCGGCCAATACGATCCCCGAGAGCCAGAGCATCCATCAAGTATTGCGTTCCCGTCGCCGGTCGGCCATCGGCAAACGCTACATAGGCGCCAGTCACGCAAAGGCGTGCCAGTGCTCTCATTTGGCCGTATTCCGGAAACCGAGTGTCCCAGGATTTATTGCGCCTGGGATCGATGATCGGCTTGCGGTTGCCGATGTTTAGCAGTTCCAATGCTCGCCCGGACTTCGAAACCGCCTCCCGCCTCAGTTG
>CAMLEL010000106.1 GCA_946478935.1 uncultured Armatimonadota bacterium | reverse complement strand
GGTGAAATACGGCTTGGGCAGGAAGTCATTCACGGCTCCGGCACCGATGACGATCAGCCTGCCAACCAAAAACAGGGCTGCCATCAGGAGCAGGATCTGGCCAAAGCTCTGCGCGATCTTGGGGACGTTGACCGGTTTCTGAGGTGTGTCAGCAACGGGTCGGGGATAAGCCCAAAGCCCGTAGGCGTAAAGGGCGGCATACACCAACGCTCCCACCCCGATCGCAACCATCCATGTTTGTGGAATTGGAGTTCCCGCTTTTTCCATGCGACCGGCCACTACAACGAGGACGCCCGTGCAGAAGATCATCGCAAGGCGGAATGCGGCTGAGCGTATTCCTACAAAGAATGCTTGAGCTTTCTCCTTGAGTGCCAGCAGGTAGAACCCGTCTGCCGCAATATCGTGGGTCGCGCTTAAGAATGCGATCACGAACATGATCGCAAGGGAGATGGGAAGAAAGCTGCCGGAGCCCATGCTGAAGGCGAGAGCGCCCAGGGCTGCAATAATCGCGGCTTGCATGGTGATGATCCAGCCACGTTTGAGCCCACTCGTGTCGACCAGCGGACCCCACAGCATCTTGACGATCCAGGGAAATGCGATGAGGCTCGTCCAGAGGCCAATCTGGGCATTGTCGACGCCCATCTTCTTGTACATGGTCACGGACATCTGCTGGACGACAACCACCGGGATGCCTTGCATAAAATAGAGCGATGGCACGAATGCCCAAGGACTTCGAGACTTTCCGTCTACAGTGGGGCTTGGTTCGGCGTTACCTTCTTCAATCAGGACTTCTTCGTTGGCCATGGGTCAGGGGCATTATAACCATCCCAACCGTAATGCGCGACCCATCCCGTTTTTTGAATCGTCGGACCAGCGCCCATTCCCTGTTCTGGTTGCTTTTGTTACTCCTGGGGTCAGGTTGCCGCCAAGACGGAGGCCGAAATGCATCGAGCGCTCCCCCGATAGCCCCTCCCGATCCTTGGGTCATCACGGATCACAATGCGGCGAATTTGAATCCGGTTCTGCTCTGGAACGGGCTACTCGGGATGCGCTTTTTGCCGCGCGGCGACCGGGAGATTTACTCGATCGAAAACTATGAACCTAGCGGTGAGGAAAAGCTCCGAAAGTGGAGCGAACAAACCTCGGGCATGATCATGGTGGGCGAAACCTTCATTAGTCCGGTAGCCGGCAATGGCTTTCGACAATCCCTTGACTTAAAAACAGGCATCTGCGACATGCAGTGGGAACAGCAGGATTCGCAGGCAGGATACTTTTTCGTCCAGGCTCGATTCAGTGTGAGCCCGAACCGAGCCATTACCCAAGAGGTCTGGACGATCAGACCGGAACTGGCCTGCACGATCTCGATTGCGCGGTCTCGGGCTTCTGCCGGAACTCCGCGCCCCATCGAAGGTCAGTTTCAAAATGAGTATGAACTCAACGTAAACGGGAAAAGGCTATTGGTTCGGGAGAAAGTCGATGGATCCTCGGCCAGCGGTTGGAACCCAGACCAGGGCTATTCATGGCAAGGCACGGTAGCGGCAAACACGCCCTTGACCTTCGAGCGGATCGTACTCGATCCGAGCGCCATTCCAGGATCGGTGACGAACATCGATGTAGAAGCCGAGTCGAAAGCGCACTGGGTTCAAGCTTGGGAAACCGACATCGAAATCGACGGGCCCGTGGAAGATCAGCAGTTCCTCCGCTCGGCCCTTTTCTATCTGCGATCCTCCATCCACCCAACGGGCCAGATGTCCGTGAGCCCAATGGGTTTGAGCTCAAACATCTACAACGGCCATGTCTTCTGGGATGCCGACATTTGGGTCTTTCCCGCGTTGGCGCTCATCGATCCCCAGCGAGCAAAAGTGATCCCTGAATATCGCCTGCGACTCGCCCGTCATGCGATGCAGAATCACGTAAATTGGCTCGTCGCGGGCAAGCCAATCGGAAACGGCAAGCTATTGGGCAAACCGATCCATCCAGATGATTTGAAGAAGATGGAGTTACCAGTGGCAGCCAAATTTCCATGGGAATCCAGTGTGAGCGGCAAAGAGACAGTCCCCGGTCCCAGCCGGTTTCAAGATCACATCACCGGTTCAGTGGCTTGGTCGGTGGACCAGGCGGCAAGCTTGGGTCTGGCCGACCGTTACCGCGCCGAGGCGCTTCGAGCTTTGGCCAAGCGGTTCTATGATCAGCGCTCGACGATTGGGGAAGCCGGACTCCGCGAAATCAAAGGCACGATGTCTCCAGACGAGAACCACATCGGCGACAACGACCTGTACACCAACCTCCTTGCGATGTGGTGCCAAAGTGATGGCCATTGGCCCCCTAAACCCAGTTACAAGCTCCCCAGAGACGCCCAAAGTTTCCTGACCTATGAGAAAGACGGGCTCAGGGGCTACAAGCAGGCTGCCGCCGTCCTGAGCATCTGGCCCCTCCAGTACCCGTCCGCAGAGGCTCAGGCGAAAGTCATGATGGAGCGGTTCGCGGGCAAGGTCACCAAAAATGGGCCAGCCATGTCGGACTCAGTCCACGCACTGATCTGGGCAAGACTGGGAGATAAGGACAAGGCATACCAGGCTTGGCACGCGAGTTGGAAGCCGTTCGTCAAATCACCGTTCTTGCTCTTCAGCGAGAAGCGGAATTCAGCCAGAACTTACTTCACCACCGGCGCGGCGGGGTCGCTGAATGCCGTGATCTACGGGTTTGCCGGAATCAGGGTTGACGACAAGAAGGCGCCCAATGCCCGGTGGTCGACGCCGCTGTTAAATGGCAAGGTGCTCAGCATCGCCCCGAACCTGCCGAAAGAATGGAAGAGCCTCCGGTTGAAGGGCCTGAAAATCCTGGGGAAACCTTATTCAATCGAGATCACGGGCGACCAAGTGAAGGTCAGTTAGATGCAATGCGTGGTCGGGATCGGGGTCCGAAGTTTGCCAACAGGCTCATCGTGAGGGCGAAAACGAATCCAACGGCGGTTCCTGTTTGGACAACGCTTGAATCGAGGTCCAAACCCGTCATGAGCTTGATCAGAAGGTGAATGTAAGTCGGCGAATCGTCGTCATAGCCCAAGGCATTGCGAATCCGGAAGTGCCAATCTGTGCACAGGCAGTAGCCAAGCCCATACCAAATCCCCATCACAAACCACGAAACGGCGGTTGCCGCCAACATGTACAAGTTCCAGCGACGGGTTCTGCGCCAGATCCACCCAAGCAGGTTGAAGAGCACCAGTCCGGTGTGAAAGGCGAAGAACGAGATATCGGCAGCATGGAGCAGGAACCGGTCCACAATTGATCTTGGCCGAAGTTTAGATGGGCCTGGTCTCGATTATCTGAGACAAAAAAAACGTGGACAGTCTAGCCAGACCTGCCCACGTCAACCCTTAATCTTGCTGCCAACGTTCTGCCGTGTTACGTAAAGCTCTCGCTGGAGCGCTCCCGTGACTGCTTATATCTAAATCGTCGGGACGTCGCGCTTGATTCGTTCACGACACTCTAAATTGACTCTAAATCAGCGGCTCGTCATCCAACTCTTCCAGTAGTCGGGATCTTCGATTTCCAGCGCTTCCTTGGTTAGGTTCAGCGGCGCGTACGTGTCCAACATGACGGCAAGCTCTTCCGTTTTTGTCGCGCCGATAGAGGCTTCCGTCGCCCCGGGCTGCGGTCCATGCGGAATGCCGAGTGGATGGAGCGTGATCGACCCCTCCTCAATTCCCTTTCGACTGCCGAACTTGTCGTTACAGTAGTACAGGACCTCGTCGGAGTCCACGTTGGAGTGATTGTAGGGCACCACGATCGCTTCGGGATGATAGTCGAGCATCCGTGGACAGAAAGAACAGATGACAAACCCTGCTCCCTGGAATGTCTGGTGGATGGGCGGGGGCATGTGAAGCTTGCCAGTGATTGGCTGAAAGTCGTTGATGTTGAAGGCATATGGATACACGTATCCATCCCATCCGATGAGATCGAACGGATGGTAAGGGTAGGTGTATTGAGTCATCCGACCCCGGGCCTTCACGTGGACGACGAACTCCCCACGCTCACCATGGGTGCGCAATTCGCTTGGCGGTCGGAAGTCGCGCTCTTTGTAAGGTGCGTGCTCCAGAAACTGGCCATAGTCGTTTCGATAGCGCTTGGGGGTGGTCACTTGACCATGACTCTCGATCGCGATCATGGCCACCGGAAGCTGATCGAAGGTGAGTTTGTACATCGTCCCGCGCGGCACCACAATGTAATCGCCCGGTCGGAATGGAACATCCCCGAACATCGACTCCATGACGCCCGATCCGTCGTGAATGAAGAGGATTTCATCGCCCTCGGCATTCTTGTAGATGTAGTCCATCTGGTTGGCGATGTTCGCTTGAAACCACACGACATCTCGATTTCCCATCAACGGAATGCGGCCGGTGACGGCATCCCCTTTTGGCGCCATTCTCTTGGTCTTCAGGTGACGGTGGTGAACTGGCTCTGATTCCAAAAACGTGGGTTGCACCACGCCCAAGTCCTTCCATGCGCTGACCTCGGTGGGTTGGTTGATGTGATAGGTCGTGGACATGGGTCCGCTGAACCCGTGGGTGCTGATGAGCTGTTCGGTATATAGCGTCCCATCGGGCTGACGAAACTGGATATGGTGCTTTTTGGGTAGTTGGCCGAGTGCGTGATAGCGAGGCATCTTTGTCTCCTTCGACTTTGAGTGAAGTTTACTTCGCAGCACCCGAGCCGCCGCACTTGTGATAAAGTGCTGTCAGCATGAAACGCCTTGTACTCCCAGTGCTTGCTCTCTCGTTGTTTGCTGTGGGCTTCCAATCGAAGTCAGCCAAGCCCACCTTCGCCAAGGACGTCCAGCCGCTCATTAAGAAGAACTGCCTGGCCTGCCACACCGGAGCCTACGCTGCCGACAAAGTCGATCTGTCGAAGATCAAAACAGAAGCCGACGCCAAGAAGAACCTCAAGCTTTTGAAGAAGGCTTGGAGCGAGGTCGAAGCCGGCAAGATGCCGCCAAAGGGCGCTCCGAAGCCAAGCGCCGTTCATAAGAAGTCGTTCGGAACCTGGATCAAAGCTCAAAAGTAGGCCACCCCATGCGGTTTGGTGTCTGCTGTAGTCTCGACCAAGCGAATCTCGTCATCGAATCGGGTTTCGACTATGTCGAGCTACCGGCCGGCTCCCTTTTCAGCGGCTCAACTGAACCGGACTACCAGCGACTTTCGACGTTGCCGGTCGAGGCTACCAACCTGTTCGTTCATGGCGATTTGAAATTGGTTGGGCCAGACAAAGGTGGCATCCGCGAGTATGCGGAACGCATCATCCCTAGAGCGGCAAAAGCGGGAGTGCAGGTCATGGTTGTGGGAAGCGGACAGGCAAGACGCTCTCCGGCCGGATATGACCTGGATGCGGCTGAAGACGATTTCTATGCCGCCATGAACACGTGCGCGCAGATCGGGCGTGAATATGGCGTCGACATCGCCCCCGAGTCTCTACGGCCGGAAGAGACGAACGTCGGATGCTACATGGGGGACTTGGCTCGGATGCTTGCCTACCGCCAAATTGGTTTCACCGCAGACGCATATCACATGGTTCATCAGCCCGGAGCCGATCCTTTGGAGGCTCGTTTTTGGGAGAACGAACTTCCGACTGCGCCCGTTCATGTTCACCTATCGGATCGGGATCGAGGCTGGCGCGGGCTGCATTCGCTCGACCTTGCTGGATTTATCGACCGATTGCACGACCTTGGATATGACAGTCGCGTGAGCCTGGAATGTCGTTGGGAGTCAATGGCCGACGAACTGCCTCAGGCCCTGGAAATGCTGCGAGATTCGGTGAGGCGAAAATGACCACCACAGAACTTGAAATCGGCTTGACTTCCCAAAAACCTCGAGTAATTTGTAAAATATTCTTCGGATGCCTCTAAAGAAGTTTGGCCGAGCGTCCGATAACCATAACAGCGACACAACGTCAGCGACAGAAAAGGGCACGGTAGGGGCGACCCTACACACGCAAAGCCACGGGTCTCGCGAGTCTGAGAGAATAGCTCGAAGGACAAATCGAGATCGCCGGGTTCCCTGTCTGAGATCGGCGCTAAGGATAAAACCATGCGGATATCAGACAATGAAGTGAAAAAGATCCTCTCCGGTGAGCATGTCTCCCTGGTCGAGGAAATCGTGCAAATCGGCCAAGAATCGGACCGCGAGGCGGACAAGAAGCTGGCCACGCAAGTCACCCAAGATGTGCTTGCAATGGGCGATCGGGAAGAAATGATTGCGGATTTGAAGGCGCGGATCGAAGCCGGGACCTACAATCCGACAGGTGATGAAATCGCAGACACGATGATTCGCCGCGCGATCGCAGATCGAATTCGGTAGCCGGGACCGCATGGTCACCGGCTCTCCGGGTTCTCTCCTCTAAAAACTCGCGTTGGCGATGTCCGAGTCAATTTGGCGTGCCAAGTCCTCCATAACCACACCGACATACCACGGTTTGTCCGAGGTGCTTGGAGTTTCATGCCAATCGTACAGGTACCCCTGAACCAAATCGGCGCCGGGCAGACAGTGCCCGAGGTTGTGGCGCGGCAACCAAGTCTCCCTGAGCACCGGATAAAAATCCGAGGGCATCGGAGGTTGCATCAGCTTATAGTCGTCCGTGACGTCGACGATCACGACCTTGGCGAGGTTGAACTCCCAGAGGTTTCCGATCAGTTCTGCCATCTTTGCGTCGTCCCTAACGTCAATTGGGACGGCGCAAAGACCGGGAATGGAGCGAAATTATCCGGGTAACGTTGACCTCGTGCCTGCCCTCCTCGCCGCGTTCCTTCACTTGGCCCTGCAAAGCCCGACCGTCGTTCCCGTTCCGCGGGGAGCAGATTGGCTCAAACGGCATGAAGCGATGGTTGCAGTGGCAAATCGGGGCGAAGCCCAAATCGTCTTTATCGGAGACTCCATCACCCACGCGTTTGGCGGGGAGCCGAATACCGGCGAAAGCTTCGCCGACCGGGGCGCAGACACCTGGAAAATCTTTTACGGTGCAGACCGAGCCCTGAACCTTGGCATCAGCGGTGACCGCACCCAGCACGTACTCTGGAGACTGGATCATGGTGGGCTTGGGAGTTGCAAGCCCAAGGTTGCCGTGATCATGATCGGCACCAACAATGCCAATTCAGATTCGCCGGAACAGATTGCTGAAGGCATCCGGGCCGTCTGCGGCCGCGTTCGAACCCTCAGCCCTGCGACCAAGATTCTGCTGCTGGGAGTGTTTCCCAGAGACAAGGCTGATTCCAAACTTCGAGTTGCCGTCAATCAGGTGAACACCCTGATGCAATCCTGGGCACGCAACAATTCGGTCTCCTATCTCGACATTGGGTACGCATTCCTGGACTCGGCTGGCCAAATCCCTCCGGAGATCATGCCTGATGGGTTGCATCCTATGGGGCTCGGCTACCGCCAATGGGCCATCGCGATGGAACCTACGCTCGCCAAGCTGATGGATCGTGCGTCAAAGTCCAATGCTGACCCGCGCAATACCGCCGTGGTGCCGGTCACCCATAACCGAGATAGGGCCAAGTACGACTGGATGACGAGATTCCAGGCGACCAAAGACTACGCCAAACAGCATCCTTGCCGATTGGCATTCATCGGCGACTCTATTCTCCACTTTTTCGGGGGTCCACCACTGGATCGTGGGCTGACCCAGCCGACGCCCGAGTGGTCGGCGTACTACGAGAATCGGGATGCCGTTGACCTTGGCTTTGGCTGGGACC